>CAYXHJ010000097.1:0-6901 GCA_964464855.1 uncultured Owenweeksia sp.
ACCTGATCATCGACCTCTCCCGAACCGTCGTCTACTGGAGCAATGGGTACATTCACAAGCACGACCTCAGCTACCTGCCGTTCTTGGTGGCCATTGGCCTGTTGGGCACCTGGTTGGGCAAGAAAATCTTGGTCTACCTCCCGCAAGAGAAATTCCGCACCATTTCCCTGGTGCTGATCTTGATCATTGGACTGGTGACCCTGGGCTCGTTCGTTTGGCCCGACTGACCCCGCACGCGAAGCCCGGAGGCAGGGTTCTGGGGCATGGGGTTTGTTGATGCGATTAGGCGAAGTGGTCACGTACAATGCTGCCGGAGGAAGGCCACCCGAACCGGCTTTATGAGTTTCGATGCAACCTAGAGGAATAGAGAAATTCGAATTAAACGTTTCGTTTGTTTCATTTATTTCGTTTGTTTCATTTAACTTTACATCAACCTTTAGAGTAAGTCAGGATGGAATTCCCAGAATTATTGAAGCCCACGAAGCAAGAGCAGAAAATTGCGCAGGACTCCTACGCAGCGTTGATGGCTGCAATGAATGTGCTGCACTCCGACAACCTCGAAATCGAAATTGAAGAAACCAAGCAAAGGATTAAAATTCCCATTGAAGTGCTCAAATTGCTTGCTTCTATTTTGAAAGCAACCGGTCAAGGAAGACCCGTCTCAATTTTTCCCGTTGCAACGGAGTTATCCACCCAATCAGCATCTGAGCTCCTCGGTTGTTCCCGACCCTATTTGATTCGTTTATTGGACGCAGGTGAAATAGAGCACACCAAAGTTGGAAGGCACCGAAGGGTAAAGTATGAGGATATAGTCCTTTACAAAAGGAAAATGAAGGCAAAACAAAAAGAGCATCTCGTTGAACTCATGAACGGGGACGAAGATTTGGGCTTGTATGATTCATAGTGTCCAATTCACCTGTTTATTGGATACTAATGTGATTTATCCTTTGCCGATAAGAGATCTGCTTTTTTGGTTTGCGCATTATGAAGTTGTATACTCCAAAATGGAGTGAACATATTTTTGATGAGTGGGCAGAAGTAATGAGGCGACGTGGCATTCCGGAGCCGGAAATAATTAAACGCTTGGATATTGCCACTAGAGCGTTTCCGGATGCCCTGGTTAAAAATTATTCAGCACTAATCGATTCGTTACGCCTACCGGATGAGAAAGATCGGCATGTACTTGCCGCAGCTATAAAGTCGAATGCCACGATTATTGTCACCAATAATTTGAAAGATTTCCCGAAAGAATAATTGCGTTCCTTCGGACTGACCGCCAAAGGAGTAGATGATTTTATAGCCGACATTATCGACTTAAACCGCGAACTAGCGGTGTTGGCGTTTCGGGAAATGGTACTGAATAGGAAGAACCCGGCCATGGATGAATTTGAAGCACTCACTGTTCTCAGAAAGTACGGACTGAACAACTCAGCAAACTACCTTCACAGCCTGATTTGAAAGAGTTGCTTGCAATTTAAGCAAAGTGCTGATCTCAGCTTTTACGAGGGTGTTGGATCTAGCACGCTGACTTCCACAAGGTGCAACGCATTTTCCCACAAAGTGTAAACTGAAAACACCTCAAAGTGTAAAGTGGAAATTCCTCAAAGTGTAAAGTGCCGGCAATTATTCAATGTAAAGTGTTCAATTTGAACTACATACACTTTCTGTAGTTCAAGGATTCAAGTTATGTGAATATGTTGTTCCTTCATCTCCTCGTTTAATCAAGACTACCTGGCGCACATTTATCGGCTAACCCCCTAAAAATCAACAAAACAAAAAAGCCCCACATCACTGTGAGGCTTCTTGTTGGTGGCTCCCCCTGCTGGACTTGAACCAGCGACCCTCTGATTAACAGTCAGATGCTCTAACCAACTGAGCTAAGGAGGAATGTCCCGTAATTGGGGTTGCAATATTACGAAGGCGCGGGCAAATTCGCAAACGTCGGTTCCGTAAAAACAGCGGGGGGTGCGGTATATTTGCTGAAAATCTGCAAAATCAAGCTACCATGGGCCTTTTAATCGTTGGAACCGTCGCATTCGACGCCTTGGAAACTCCGTTTGGGAAAACCGACAAAATCCTGGGCGGTGCGGCCACCTACATTGGATTGAGCGCCAGTCACTTTGTTCCCAAGAGCCATTTGGTGTCCGTGGTGGGCGGTGATTTTCCGCAGGAACACATGGACCTGTTGGCGTCCAAAGGGGTCGATCTGAGCGGTTTGCAGGTGAAGAAAGACGAAAAGACCTTCTTCTGGAGCGGCAAGTACCACTTGGACATGAATTCGCGGGACACCGTGGACACGCAGTTGAACGTATTGGCGGATTTTGACCCCGTCGTGCCGCAGGAATTCATGCACTGCACCTACCTGATGCTGGGCAACCTGGTTCCCGCGGTGCAAAAGCGCGTGTTGGCCCAATTGCCCCAGCGCCCCAAACTCATTGTGTTGGACACCATGAACTTCTGGATGGAGAATGCCTTGCCGGACCTGCTGGAAGCCATCAAGGAGGTCGACGTCCTCACCATCAACGACGAGGAGGCGCGCTTGCTCTCCGGGGAGCTGAACTTGGTGAAGGCAGCGCGTAAAATTCGCAGCATGGGCCCCAAGACCTTGATCATCAAGAAGGGAGAACACGGCGCCTTGCTCTTTGGCCAAAACGACGAAATCTTCTTCGCACCGGCCCTTCCCTTGGCAGACGTGGTGGATCCCACCGGCGCGGGCGACACCTTTGCCGGCGGTTTCATTGGCTACCTGGCGCAAACGGACGACACCTCCTTTGAGAACATGAAACGCGCCTTGCTCTACGCCGCCACCATGGCCAGCTTCTGCGTGGAGAAATTTGGTACGGAGCGCCTCAACACCCTCACCACGGATGAGGTAGCAGCGCGTCGGGCTCAGTTCACGCAGCTGGTGCACGTTCATCCGGTTGCCTAATCCTGTTGTGAGCCCTTTTTTTGTGAGCCCTTCTTGAACCTTTTTGAGGCCCCATGCGCGCGGATAAGTACTTGTGGTCGGTCCGACTGTTCAAAACCCGGGCGCTTGCGGCAGAGGCCCTGAAAACAGGCCGTGTCAGCCAAGGCGATGCCGTTCTGAAGGCGTCCAAGGTGTTTAAGGCCAACGAAACGTTTGAAATCCGGCACCACGGGTACCGGGAAACGTACAAGGTGCTGGGCCTGCCCACCTCCCGCGTGGGCGCCGCCCTGGTGCCCAACTTCTTGGCGGTCACTACTCCCGCAGAAGAGCTGGAACGCAAGGAATTCTTGCTGCTCGCCCAAAAGTTGACCCGGCCCCGCGGTTTGGGCCGCCCCACCAAAAAGGACCGTCGGGATTTGGACGGCTGGGAAGGGTAAACGCTCTCCACGCACATTCGGCACGGTTAAGCGCTCTGACGCTGCACGGGCGAGGCAAACGGGTTTTCAATGACCCCGATACGCGGCATAAAAAAAGGCCGCCCCTTGCGGAGCGGCCTCTTCCCAATCCCGCCGTCGGCGGGGAAAGCGCGTTTTAGTTGAAGAAGTAGCGCACGCCTACCTGCATCTGCCAAACCGAGTTCAAGCTGGCGTCCTTGTCGAAGGACTCCGTGCGGAGCTGGTTGTTGGTCATGGTGTAGTTGTACGTTTGGTTCTTGATGTTGTAGGTCAAAGGAGCCGTCAATACCAAGCGATCTGCTACGCCCCATGCGCTGTTCAGCAAGTTACCGGCGTTGTAGAGGTCCAGACGCAATTGGAAGCGCTGGGTGGTTTTTCCGGCCTTGATGGCGAAGTCCTGCTGGATGCCCAAGTCAACTTGGTTCAACCAAGGGAGGATGACGCCGTTGCGCTCGGTGTAGTTGCCCACGCGGCTGGTGGCGTAAGGAGACTGTGCCAAGTAGGCGTTGAAGGCTTCTTTCTGCTCAGCAATGGTGAAGAGCACGTCGCCCGCACTGTTTTTGATGTCCGACCACGTCAAGTCGTCTGCGCTGGTAGGAACCCACATGAGGTCGTTGCCGGCCAATTGGTCGCCGTTCACGTCGCCCACAATGCGCAAAGTAGCACGGCCTTGGTTGTAGCCTTGGTAGAAAGCGCTGAAGGTGGTGGTAGCGAACTTGCTCCAGTTCAGGCGGTAGGTACCGGCAGCAATCACGCGGTGGCGCTGATCAAAGTCTGAGTACGCCAAATCGGGACGGTTGTTGCCGTTCACGGTGAAGTTGTCGCGCCAGGAAGAGTAGGCGATGGAACCGCCGGTGATCATGTCCTTGGCCTCGCCAAAGTTGTAAGCGGCCATGGCGTACCAGTTTTTCGCGAACTGCTTCTCCAATTTAGCGGTGATGCTGTAGGAGTAGCCTTTGTTTGTGTTGGCCAAAACAATAGCGTCCGTGATGAAGTCGTTTTCGCGCATGGCGTTGTTCTGCGCGGAGCTAGACAAGCCAGCACCCGGGAAGATGGGGCGCGATCCGTTGGCGGTGTTCAGGGTGCTGTCGGACAGAACCTGGTTGGCGTTGTAGTAGAAAATGTTGTTTACCGTCTTGGAGTAGATGGCCTCCAAGCTGGCAACCCAGCCGCCCTTCAATTGCTTGTCTACGGCGATGTTGGTGCGCCACGTCTGCGGGAAGCGGAAGTTGCGCTCGGTCAAGGCCAAAGCGTAGGAAGAAGGCAAAGTGGGGTTGGACGGGATGTGGGCCGTAACGTCCGGGCTGAACGCGTAGTTGGTGGTGTTGTCCGAACGCAATGAGCCGGTCAGGATGCCGTTGTTGCCCACTTGGTTGGAGATCCATACGAAGGGAGGACGGCCGCTGAACAAGCCGCTACCGCCGCGGATTTGCAAGGTGCGGTCGCCCAATACGTCGTAGTTAAAGCCCACACGGGGAGAGAACAACGGATTGGTAGACGGCAATTTGCCGGTGGAGAAGGATTTCTCAGCACCGTTGGGATCCAAGAAGGTCAGGGTTTCTACGGTGTCGTTGTTCAACGCGGTGTTGGCGAAGATGGGCACGTCCACGCGAACGCCCACGGTCACTTTCAACTTGTCGTCCAAAGCGCTGTACACGTCCTGGATGTAGGCACCGGGCATGGCCACTTGGGTCTTGGCGGTAGGCTTAGCTCCCCCGTCCAAAGCGGAGTAGGTCAGTGCGTAGCGACGCAATTCCAAGGTGTCTGAACCGGCCGCCTGGTTGGCGATGGCGTAGAAGTCTTCCAAGCTGTTGAATACGTACTGACCGTAGTAGGTAGGCGTAAACGTGTTCCAGAAGGTGAAGTGCTCAAAGTTCACGCCGCCGGTGATGGTGTGCGCGCCTTTGTACCACGTGGTGTTGTTTTGCAACTGGAAGGTGTTGGTATTCAATACGTTGTTGGGCGTGAAGGGCTCGTAACCAAAAGAGGTGTAGGTGCTTCCGTCCTTCATGATGTCCACCAACGGGAAGATGCCGCCCTTGGAGCTGCGGTAGTCGCGGTTGGCGGTGAAGCCCACCTGGAACTGGTTGGACAGCTGGTTGCCCACGCGGGTGTTCCATTCGCCAATCACGGAGTGGATGTCGTTGTTGATGACGTAGTTGGTGTTCTCAAAGTTCAAGGCGTTCTTGGTTCCGTTGCGGTTGCCAGAAACCACGCCGGAGTTGGAAGACAACACGTCGCGGCGCGAGCGCAGGTAGTTGTAGCGGATGGACGCCTTGTTGTTGTCGTTGATGTTGAAGTCCAATTTGGCCAGGGCCTTGTTGGAGTAGGTCTCCAGGTTGTAACCGTCGATGCGGCCGGTTTCGTAGCCGTACTTGTCTTTCAAGAAGGTAGACAAAGCCAACATTTCGGCGCGGTCCACGCGGGTAACGTTGGGATCGGTGGGGTCCGAGTTGGCGTCTTTTGCGGTGAACAAGGTAGCGGGGTCAGAACGACGCTCGCCTTCTGCGTTGATGAAGAAGAAAATCTTGTCTTTTTTGATGGGGCCGCCCAAACGGAAACCGAACTGCTGGATTTGGAAGTCGTTGACTTTCACCGCAGAACCAGACTTAGTGCCGTCTGACTTGGTGTAGCGGATGGTGTCTCCCAGCATGGACTGGTTGCGGGTATTGTAGAACATGGAGCCCTCCACTTCGTTGGAGCCCGAACGCGTTACGGCGTTGATGCCGGCGCCGGTGAATCCGCCCTGACGCACGTCGTACGGAGCGATGTTCACCTGTACTTCTTGGATGGCGTCCAAGGAGATGGGGGTGGAGTTGGTTTGTCCGCCGGGAGAGGAAGCCAAGCCAAAGCTGTTGTTGAAGATGGAACCGTCGATGGTCAGGTTGTTAAAACGACTGTCGTTGCCCGCAAAGGAAACGCCGGATCCGGCCGTGGAAGCCACGGAAGAAGGACGGCTCTGGGGGGTCAAACGCACAAAGTCGTTCAACGAACGGCTGAAGGTAGGCATGGTGGCCAGCGTTTGCGCGCTCACGTTGGTGGCGGCGCCGGTGCGCTGGGAGTTCATGACCTCGTTCTTGTTGGCCGCTACCACCACGTCGCTCAACTGCGTTACGCTTTCGCCCATGGTGATGTTCAAGCGCAGGCTTTGGCCCAAGCTCAATTGCAGACCGTCGCGGGTTTCCGTGGTGTAGCCCATGGAAGTTACTTTAACGGTGTAGGGACCGCCTACGCGGAGACCGTCCATCATGAAGCGCCCGGTGGCGTCCGTCAGGGCGGTGTAGCGGGAACCGGACGGGGTGTGTACCGCCACAATTCCAGCACCTTGCAGGGATTCACCACCTTTTCCCATCACCTTTCCGACGATGGATGCGGTGGTCACGTTTTGCGCCCAGGCAGTGGCCGCAGCCACCATCATCAGCGCAAACAAGCCGATTTGTGTTAATTTTTTCATGTGTTTTGTTGAGGGTTTGGGGGCAAAATTAAAACACGCAATGAAAAAAGCAGGGTGCTGATTGTTAACTTGTTGTGAACAATC
>CAYXHJ010000098.1:0-1896 GCA_964464855.1 uncultured Owenweeksia sp.
CGATGCCGCGGCGAATGGGCTCCATCAGTTCCAAGTGGAACACCAGGGTGTCCCCTGGGACCACCTTTTGTTTGAATTTGACGTCGTCCATTTTCAAGAAGTACGTCAGGTAGTTTTCTGGATCCGGTACGGTGCTCAGGGCCAGGATGCCGCCGCATTGGGCCATGGCTTCAATGATCAGAACACCGGGCATAACGGGGGCGCCGGGGAAATGGCCCACAAAGTGGGGCTCGTTCATGGTGACGGCCTTGGTGCCCACCACGTGGCTTTCAGACATTTCCATGATCCGATCCACCAACAAAAAGGGCGGGCGGTGGGGAAGTACTTTTTGAATTTGAACCACATCCATGAGGGGAGCGGTTTGCAAGTCGTACGGGAACGACGGGGTGGTTTTTTCTTCCATGGTGTTCAGCAACAGTTGTGCAAAAGCGGTGTTGGCCACATGACCGGGCCGACGGGCGGTTATTTTGGCGTGCAGCGGAGTGCCCAAGAGGGCCAAGTCTCCACACAAATCCAGGAGTTTGTGGCGGGCGGCTTCGTCCGGCAAGCGCAGGGGCGTTGCGGCGAGCGGTCCGGGGGTCAGGGGCGGAGTGAGGCGCTCACCCAAGGGCTCGGTCCAGCGAAGGTCGTCTTCTTGGGGGTGGCTGGGATGTACGTAGACCACTCCAGCTCCCGGTGCTAATCCTTGAAGCAAACCACTATCAATCAGTGGCTTGAGTTCGTGCAAAAAGCTGAAGGTACGTGCTCGGCTGGTTTGGGAAAAATCAGATTCCAACGCCGCGCTTTGAGGTCCAATGGACGCTTCCGGATAGTCCAAAACCACCCTAAAATCAGAACGTTCCGCAGGTTCCGCGGTGTACTGAGCACCCGTTGCGGGATCCGTCCATTCTACTGTTTGACGCAGTTTGCGCGGAGCCGGTGCGGAGCGAAGACCGTCGGGAAACGCGTTGCGCAGGGCATCCATCCAAGGAGCGGCACTGCCGTCTAAAATGGGAACCTCCGGGCCGTCCAACTCAATTACAGCATTCCACAAGCCAAACTGCGTGAGCGCTGCGAGGAGGTGTTCCGGGGTAGTGACGCTGGCTCCGTTGGCTTCCAAGCGGGTGCAACGTGCGGACGGGCTCACGTGCTCCAATCGAGCCGGAATGCGGGGAGCGCCCGGCAGATCGGTGCGAACAAAGACCAAGCCGTGGCCGGGCGAGGCGGCCTGAACCCGCACGCGAGCGTGTTGCCCGGTGTGGATTCCAATGCCGGATTGTTCCAGAACTCCGCTCATTTGCTGAGGCTTTTGAGGGTGGCCCAGGCGCGCAAAAACTGGGACATGGGCATGGCAGGAGTGCCCCACACCACGCTTTTCGGCGGCAAGGATTTGGTGACGCCGGATTGAGCGGCAATTTCGCATTGGTCCCCAATGGTGATGTGGCCGTTGATCCCCACTTGGCCGCCAATCCGAACGTAGTTGCCAATTTTGGTACTTCCGGCTACGCCCACTTGGGCGGCAAAAACACAATGCGCCCCAACTTGAACATTGTGTGCCAAATGACACAAGTTGTCTATTTTGGTTCCTGTTCCGATGCGGGAAGCACCCACCACGCCGCGGTCCACGCAGGTGTTCGCGCCTAGTTCCACGTCGTCCGCCAGCTCCGCCCACCCAATGTGTGGGATCTTGGCGTATCCGGCTTGGCCTTGGGCCGGCCGGGGAGGGGTGTAGCCAAATCCGTCGGAACCTACGACGGCATTCGCGTGCACCACGCACCGCTGCCCCAAAACCGAATTGGGGTAAATTTTGGCACCGGAATACAGCACGCAGTCCGCTCCAATACGGGCTCCAGCGCCCACCCAAACGCCCGGATGGAGTTGAGCGGAAGCGTGCACCTGCGCCGTGGGGTGCACCCA
>CAYXHJ010000098.1:1906-3146 GCA_964464855.1 uncultured Owenweeksia sp.
AGCAGAACCGGCTGCCGGTCGTACCAGGGCACCCCGTAGTTGCCGACGTAGCCTGCGCCGTGGGGTGCACCCAAGCGCCCTGCGGGGTTGGTGTGGCGGCTTCCTCGTTCGCAAAAGGTGAATTGGCGTGCAGTAAACGCAAGGCCTGGGCCCAGGCTTCGTACGGGTGATCCACGCGCAGCAGCGCTGCACCGTGTTGGTTGTTCAGCGGAAGGTTTCGGGGAAGGATGATGAGGCCGGCTCGGCTGTCTTCGGCCGCTTTGGCGTAGGCAGGGCTGGCCAAAAACGAAAGGTGATGAGGCTCAGCTTCCTCCAAAGTGGCCGCCCCAGTCAGCGCGCGTCCGCGCGTCTGCTCCAAGGTACCCCCCAAGCGCTCTGCCCATTCCTGTTCCGCAATGCCCATCCTTCAAAGGTACAAAGACTCCGCGGAGTACTCTTTGGGCCAGCACACAAAGTGTCTGGTGATCCGACGGTTCAAAACTTCGGCGTTAAGGATTTCTGCTGCTTGCGACAAGCAAACTACACTGCCGTCTTTCTGAAGCAGGTGAATTTGGTCCGCGTCGGACTTGTAGGGGGTGTTGGAGGATACTCCCTCCAACAGGAAATAATGCGCGTCTTTTCGGGAGCAATTTTGGAGGGAGGCCAACGCGTCCAGGGCACGATCGCGTTGGGCGTCCGTGAGGGGTTCGTTCAAAAAACGGATGCGGAACAACCGTCGATCCACCAACCGCTGGCTCAATTCTGATAAAATGGGATCTTGGTGCTGCGTCCATTCCTTGATGGCGCCCAGCAAATCAGCATCGTCCAAGCGGAGGAAGCGGTCCAGCCACTGCGGGTCCATCTCAAAATCACGGGCCGTGGGCGTGTGCTGCAAGAAGGGTCCCAAGGCGCTTGAGGCAAACACGGGGGTGCCTGATTGGGTGAGTTGCACGGCTCGTTCCAGAATGCGCACCAGCATAGTTTCTGCGCTGAGCACGGCCTTGTGCAGGTAGACCTGCCAGTACATCATGCTGCGGGCCACCAGGAACTTTTCCACGGAAGAAATCCCCTTGGCGTCGATGACCAATTCGTCGTTGTGCACGTTGAGTAGGGCCAACAACCGCTCGGAGTTTACGGCTCCTTCGGTGACGCCGGTGTAGAAGGCGTCGCGGCGGAGGTAGTCCAGTCGATCCATATCCAATTGACTGGAAATCAACTGGTGCAAGAAACGTTTTGGGTAGCGATTTTCAAAAATGCTGCG
>CAYXHJ010000098.1:3156-6858 GCA_964464855.1 uncultured Owenweeksia sp.
GTGCCGCCATAGGCCTCGTGATAGACGCGGCCGCCGATCGCCCGGGCCTTGGAGACGTCCAAACGCTCCATGATCTTGATGGAGAGGGACTCGTGGGATACCCCACGCACCAAAGCGTGCTCCAGGGCGTGCGAAAACGGACCGTGGCCCACGTCGTGCAACAAGATGGCCAAGCACACGGCTTCTTCCTCTTCCGAAGAAATGGCATGACCCTTGCTACGGAGTACCTCAACGGCCCGTTGCATGAGGTGCATGGCCCCCAAAGCGTGGTGAAAACGCGTGTGGTAAGCCCCCGGGTACACGAGGTAGCTCAGTCCCAGTTGGGTGATGCGCCGCAAGCGTTGGAAAGCAGGGTTTTCGAGCACGTCGAACACCCGCGGCGAAGGCAGGGAAATAAACCCGTAGATGGGGTCGTTAAAAAGTTTAAACTTGTTGGTTTCTACCGAAGGAGCCTTCATTCTGCAAAGTAAAGAAAAAGCCATGGAGAATGCCCGCATTTTATGGGTGGACGACGAGATCGACGCCCTCAAACCCCACTGCCTGTTTTTGGAGGCGCGCGGCTTTGCCGTGCACACCGCCAACAACGCGGCCGACGCCTTGGAATTGGTGCTGGCGGAGCGCTGGGATGCGGTACTTTTGGACGAGAACATGCCGGGCGGCGGCGGGTTGGAACTCCTTCCCAAAATCAAGCAAGCCCGCCCGTCGCTTCCCGTGGTCATGATCACCAAGAGCGAGGAGGACGGCGTGATGCAGGAGGCCATTGGCGCTCAGATTTCCGATTATTTACTGAAACCCGTGCACCCGCGCCAGGTGTTGACGTCTTTGACCAAATTGATTTCTGGCGACAAATTGGCCGCGGCACAAACGGAAACCAATTACCAACAAGCGTTTCGGGACTTGTCTGTGGAGGTCAACGACGCGCGCAATTGGGAAGACTGGACCGCGGTTCACCGGGACCTGTGCCGCTGGGAAATGGCTTTGGAAAAAACAGGCAACGAAGCGTTTTTCCAATTGCTGCAAACGCAGCGCGACGAGGCCAACGCGCTCTTTGCGCGGTTTGTGGAACGCAACTACGCGGACTGGATGGCCGACGAGTCTGCTGCACCGCTTCAAGCGCACCGTTTTTTGAAGCGCGTTTTGTTTCCGGCGCTCAACAGCGGGCAGCGCGTTTTGTTGCTGGTTTTGGACAACCTGCGTTGGGACCAGTGGAAGGTGCTTCAGCCCCTCTTGGAGGCCGAAGGCCACGTGCGGGAGGAAGGATTTCACGCCAGTTTACTGCCCACTGCCACGCAGTACGCCCGCAATGCGCTCTTTGCAGGCATGACGCCGCTGGGAATTTCCAAACGACATCCAGAGTTTTGGGTAGACGACCGCGCAGAGACGGAGTCTGGCCGCAATGCTTTTGAGGAGCAATTGCTGGGGGCACAGCTGCAAATGCACGGGTTGGGTACCCTGGATTGGGCCTACGCCAAACTTACCCATGCCGGCTCCGAGCGCAAGTTTGCAGGCCAGTGGAACAATTTGAAAAAGAAGCAATTGGTGGCGTTGGTGGCGAATTTCATCGACATTCTTTCCCACGCCAAGGCGGAGCAATCCGTGGTACGCGATTTGGCCTCGGACGACGCCGGTTACCGCGCCCTCACGCGCACCTGGTGGGAGCGCAGCCCCCTTCGGGAGGTAGTGAACGATGCCCTGCTGGGCGGGATGGAGGTGCTCATCACCACGGACCACGGCACCGTTTTGGTGAAGGAACCGGTTAAATTGGCCGGCGAGCGCGATTTAACCACCAATCTTCGGTTCAAGCAGGGCCGGGGGATGCAGGTAAATCCCAAAGAGGTGGTGGCGTTTGATTCGCCGGAAAAGATCGGTTTACCGCTGCGCGCTTTGGGGGAAAAAGTTGTTTTTGCCCGACAGTCCGACTTTTTTGCGTACCCCAATCAATACAACCACTACGTGCAGCACTTCCGGCACACCTACCAACACGGCGGGGTGAGTTTGGAGGAAATGGTGGTTCCCTTTGCCTGGTTGACGCGCAAGAAATAAGCGCAACGTGCTTGGGTTGCCGCGCACGGTCTTCCGTTTGCCCGCCCGCTTTGGCGGGCGGGCGATGGTTTCCTACCCTCCGCGTACCTTTGTACGGTGGATAAACACGTTTTAAGAGTGGAGGATTGGCCCCGTTGGGCTGCGGAGAACGGTCCGCATTTGAACGGCGTGGTGGTGCTGCAAGGACCCATGGGCGCTGGTAAAACCACGCTGGTTTCTGCCTTGGGCAAGGCGCTGGGGTGGCAAGACACCGTGCAGAGTCCCACCTTCGGCTTGATCCACACGTACCGCGATGCGTTGGGCTCGCCCGTGTACCACCTGGATCTCTACCGACTGCGCAACGAACAGGAGGGTTGGGGGTTGGGATTGGATGAGTTGTTTGAATCTGGAGCCCTTTGTTTGGTGGAGTGGGCGGAAAAAATACCTACCTTCTTACCGGAAAACCCAATGCGGATTCTTATTGATTATCATGAAGATACGCACTTGCGGACGGTTGAATTGATTGCCTAACATGGAACTGTACGTCCCCCAAGAAGAGCGTTTGCTGGTGCAAACCCGCCGCCAATCGCTGACTTTTGGCGTGCCGCGCGAATCCGTTTGGAACGAAAATCGGGTGGCCTTGACGCCGGAAGGCGTTGATTTATTGGTCAGTCGCGGGCATCGGGTCAAGGTGGAAACTGGAGCGGGAGACATGGCCCGGTACACGGATGCGGCTTACGCCGAAGCGGGTGCAGAGTTGGTGTACGACGCCCCTGAGGTTTTTCGCTGCCCGTGGGTAGTTAAAGTACAGCCCCCCACAATGGAAGAATTGGGGCACATGTCTTTGGGAGCCACTTTGGTGAGCGCCTTGCAGCCTTCTTCCTTGCGCAAGGAAATTGTGGAGGCCCTCATGCTGAAACGCATTACGGCGCTGGCCTATGAGCATTTGGAAGACGCCCACCACCAAAAACCGTTTGTGCGGAGCATGGGTGAAATAGCCGGTTCCACAGCGATTTTACTGGCCGCCGATTACCTGAGTACCACGTTGAACGGCCGTGGGTACGTTATGGGCGGCGTTACCGGCGTGCCCCCCACCGACGTGGTTATTTTAGGTGCCGGCATGGTGGGGACGGTGGCCGCGCGCGTAGCGCGCGGCATGGGTGCGCACGTGCGGGTTTTTGATACGTCGTTGACGCGTTTGCACCGCTTGCAAAGCCAGGTGGACGCGTCGGTCCATACCGTGGTCATGCAGCCGAGGTTGCTGGCCAAGGCCTTGATGGATTGCGACGTTGCCGTAGGTGCCTTGCGCGCGGAGAACGGTCGTACGCCGGTGGTGGTTTCGGAGGCCGTCGTGTCCCAAATGAAAACGGGGAGCATTGTGGTGGACGTCAGCATCGATCAAGGCGGCTGTTTTGAGACGTCGGAAATTACCTCCTGGCAAAGCCCTTCGTTTGAGCGCTTTGGCGTTTTGCACATTGGCATTCCCAATTTGGCCGCGCGTACCGCACGCACCGCTTCCTTTGCGTTGAACAACCTGACGGCTCCGTTGCTGGATCGGTGGTCCGAAGCCGGCGGCTGGGAAGGAATTGTGGATCGCTACCCGGGCGTGGCGCGCGGGGTCTATGTTTTTGGCGGAACTTTGACGTCCCGACCGCTGGGCGAGCGCTTTGATTTGCCCTA
>CAYXHJ010000099.1:0-6766 GCA_964464855.1 uncultured Owenweeksia sp.
CCCAACATTTCCACGGTGCAGAGCTTGATTGTGTTGCATCGGGGGAAGTAATCGGTGACAAGGCTGGCACAAGGAAAGCAACCTTCCTTTGGTGCGGACGCATTCGGTGCCAAGCGCAAAATCTTCCTATATTTGCACTGCTTATCCAGAAAGACCGAGGGACTGGGCCCTACGACGTCTTAGCAACCCGCACAGGGCGGGTGCTACCTCCCGCTGACGACGGCCTCACGCCGATCGTCGGACAGATGAGCGCTGACAGCCGCCCTCGGCTTCGGTCTTTCTGCATAGGCACTCATTCATACTGCGCTGCCTGTGGACCCCGATCACCCCCTTTGCAAAATTGCCCAAAAGCGCGTCCTGATTTTGGACGGAGCCATGGGTTCCATGCTCCAAACGCACCGGTTGGACGAGGCCGGCTACCGCGGCGAGCAGTTCGCCAACTGGCCCCAATCCCTCCGCGGAAACAACGATTTGTTGAATCTTACGCAGCCGGAAATCGTGCTATCCATCCACACGGCCTATTTTGAGGCCGGGGCGGACTTGGTGGAGACCAATACCTTCAACGCTCAAGCCATTTCCTTGGCGGATTATGGCATGGCCCATTTGGTGAAGGAAATCAACCGGGCCGGCGCTCAATTGGCCCGCAAGGCAGCCGACGCCGCGTCCACGCCGGACCGACCCCGCTTTGTGGCGGGAGCCATCGGCCCCACCAACCGAACCCTAAGTTTGAGCCCGGATGTCAACCGCCCGGGCTACCGCGCCACCACCTTTGACGAACTGGTCAACGCATACCAGGAACAAGCGGAGGCCTTGTTGGAAGGGGGCGTGGACGCCTTGCTGGTAGAAACCGTGTTCGACACCCTCAACGCCAAAGCAGCCATGTTTGCCGTGGAGGAAGCCTTTGCTACCACCGGACGAACCGTCCCCATTATGGTCAGCGGCACCATCACGGACGCCAGCGGACGCACCTTGAGCGGCCAAACCACGGAAGCCTTTTTGATCAGCCTCAGTCATATGCCCTTGCTCAGCATCGGGCTGAATTGCGCCCTCGGTGCCAAAGACCTGCGGCCTTATCTGCAGACCCTGGCCGCGGAGGCACCCTTCTTGGTGAGCGCGTACCCCAACGCCGGTTTGCCCAATGCCTTGGGCGGGTACGATGAAACCCCCGAACAAATGGCAGATGCCGTGGAGGAGTACCTCCAACTCGGCTTGGTCAATATTTTGGGCGGATGTTGCGGCACCACCCCGGAACACATTCGGGCCTTCGCCGCCAAAGCCGTTCGTTACGAACCCAGACCCCTTCCTGTCGCCCTATGAAACTCAGTGGACTGGAGCCCTTGATCATTGGGCCGTCGAGCAATTTTGTGAACGTAGGCGAACGCACCAACGTCACCGGTTCGCGCAAATTTCTGCGCCTTATTCAGTCCGGTCAGTTTGACGAGGCCGTGGAAATTGCACGGGAACAAGTGCAGGGGGGTGCCCAAATTTTGGACGTCAACATGGACGAAGGGCTGCTGGACGGCACCGAAGCCATGACCACCTTTCTCAACCTATTGGCCTCCGAACCGGACATCGCCCGCATTCCCATCATGGTGGATTCCTCCCGTTGGGAAATCCTGGAGGCGGGGTTGCGCTGCCTTCAAGGCAAAGGGATTGTCAATTCCATCTCGTTGAAAGCGGGGGAGGAGGAGTTTTTGCGTCAAGCACGTTTGTGCCGACGGTACGGCGCAGCAGTCATCGTGATGGCTTTTGACGAAAACGGCCAGGCAGACACTTTGGACCGACGCATCGAAATCTGCGAGCGGGCGTACCGGTTGCTCGTTGCCTCCGGTTTTCCCTCGGAAGACATTGTGTTTGATCCCAACATTTTTCCCGTTGCTACGGGCATGGAAGAACACCGTCGGAACGCGTTGGATTTCTTTGAAGCCACCGCTTGGATCAAGGCCAACCTTCCGAATGCCTTGGTCAGCGGCGGAGTCAGCAACGTAAGCTTTAGTTTTCGTGGAAACGACGCCGTGCGCGAGGCCATCCACGCCTGTTTCCTCTACCACGCCATCCGCTACGGTCTGGACATGGGCATTGTGAACCCCGGCCAATTGGTGGTCTACGAACAGGTCGACCCAACTTTGCGCTCGGCCATTGAAGATGTTTTGTTTGACCGGGACGCCGACGCCTCAGAGCGACTGTTGGCTTTGGCGGAGTCGTTCAAACACCAGGGCAAGTCTGCCGGCGAACGCACGGATGAGGCCTGGCGCTCGTTGCCGGTGGAGGCGCGCATAGAACATGCGTTGGTGAACGGAATTGACGCCCACATTGAGGCGGACGCAGCCGAAGCGTTGGAGGCGTTGAACAGTCCCTTGGCGGTTATTGAAGGCCCCCTGATGCGCGGCATGAATACCGTTGGAGATTTGTTTGGCTCCGGAAAGATGTTTCTGCCGCAGGTGGTGAAATCCGCCCGCGTTATGAAAAAGGCGGTGGCTTGGCTGGAGCCGCACTTTGAGGCCGCCGGCGCAGCCGGCGGCGCACGCAAACAAGGAAAAATCTTGCTGGCCACCGTCAAAGGCGACGTGCACGACATCGGCAAAAACATTGTGGGCGTTGTGCTTCAGTGCAACAACTACGAAATCATCGATTTGGGCGTCATGGTGCCCGCTCAAAAGATTTTGGACGAAGCCGTAGCCCACGGCGTGGACGCCATCGGCCTGAGCGGGCTCATCACCCCCTCCTTGGATGAAATGGTCTTTGTAGCCCGCGAGATGGAGCGACAAAACATTCGAATCCCACTGCTCATTGGCGGCGCCACCACCTCTCGCGTGCACACCGCCGTCAAGATTCAACCCGCCTTCACAGGACCGTTGGTGCACGTCAACGATGCTTCTCGTGCTGTTCCGGTGGTTCAAAAGCTCTTGGGTCAGGATCGTATTGCCTTCCATTCAGACCTGCGCACGGAATACGACCGCCTCCGCACCCAGTACGAAGAACGCCAGCGCGAGAAGCGCTTTGTTTCGTTGTTTGCGGCTCGCGAACAGCGCTTTCGACCCGATTTCACCGCAAAGCCCGCACCCCCAAAGCAGATGGGTGTCTTTCCCTTGCGCAATTATCCGCTGGAAGACTTAATTCCGTACATCGATTGGACCCCCTTCTTCCAAGCTTGGGACCTGCACGGAAAATTCCCAGAAATTCTCAACGATTCCTTGGTGGGTCCACAAGCCCAGTCCGTCTTCAACGACGCTCAAGAACTGCTGGGCCAAATCGTGTCTGAATCGTGGCTAACGGCTCACGGGGTGTATGGGTTTTTTCCAGCAAAAGCAGAGGACGACGACATGGAAGTCACCGCTTCGGACGGATCCGTGCACCGATTCATAGGCCTTCGTCAGCAAGGAGAAAAAGCAGCGGGGCAATCGTATTGGTGCCTGTCGGACTTCCTGGATCCGAGTGGAGACACGTTGGGACTGTTTGCGGTCACGGTGGGACACGGTGTGGCGGAACGCGTTCAAAAATTCCAAATGGAGCACGACGACTACCGCGCCCTCATGCTTCAAGCCTTAGCAGATCGACTGGCGGAAGCATTTGCGGAACGATTGCACTACCGCGTGCGCACCGAATTCTGGGGCTATTCTCCCCAAGAAAGCACCTCCAACGCAGACCTCATCGCCGAGCGCTACCAAGGCATTCGGCCCGCCCCAGGCTACCCGGCTTGTCCGGATCACCTGGAAAAAGACTTGATTTTTAAATTGTTGGACGCCGAGGTTCACACCGGTCTCCAGCTGACGGACAGCCGGGCCATGACCCCCACCGCCGCGGTGTCCGGCTACTACTTTGCCCACCCGGAGGCCCGCTACTTCGGCATTCCGCGCATCGCTGAAGACCAACTTCAGAGCTACGCCCAGCGCCGGGGAATTTCCACAGCAGAGGCGCGTCGCTGGCTCCAACCCCTTTTGGACTGACCGCTAATGAACGCATCGTACTCCTCACTATACGTAATACGCAAATTCCCGTGAAAGTAACCGACCACATCGCCGCTGCCCAAGGCAAAACGATCTTCAGTTTTGAAATCCTCCCTCCCGTAAAAGGCACCTCCATCGACGGCCTGTTCCAAACCATTGAACGGCTGATGCAGTTTGACCCCAAATTCATCGACGTCACCAGCCATCGCGAAGAATTCATCTACAAGAAGCACCCCAACGGTCTGCTGCAAAAGGTCCACACCCGCAAAAGACCGGGAACCGTCGGCATCTGTGCGGCCATCCAAAACAAGTTCCACGTGGACACCGTTCCGCACATTCTATGCGGTGGATTTACCGCAGAGGAAACCGAATATGCTCTGATTGATTTGCATTATTTGGGCATCGACAACGTTTTGTTGCTGCGGGGCGACGCCCTCAAGTCCGAAGCACAATTCACACCGGAACCCGGCGGCCATGCACACGCCTTGGACCTCATTGAACAAGTGGTTGGATTGAATCGGGGCCAGTACCTCCACGACGAGGTACAAAATACCAATCCCTCCAATTTTTGCATTGGTGTTGCGGGCTACCCGGAAAAGCACTTTGAGGCGCCCAATGTGAAGGCAGACTTGCGCCACCTCAAGGCCAAAGTTGCGGCTGGAGCAGAGTACGTGGTGACGCAAATGTTTTTTGACAACGCTGCCTACTTCAAATTTGTGGAGGATTGCCGTGCCGCGGGCATCAACGTCCCCATCATTCCGGGCCTCAAACCCATCACTACGGCCACGCAATTGACGACCGTTCCCCGCCATTTTTCAGTAACCCTACCCGACGATTTGGTTGACGCTTTGGAAGGGGCCAAAACCCCCGAGGCCGTTAAAGAAGTGGGAGTGGAATGGACCATTGCCCAGTCCCGGGAATTGTTGGCTGCTGGCGTACCGGTGCTGCATTACTACACCATGGGCAAGGCAGACGAGACCGAAAAAATCGCGCGCGCCCTGTTTTGAACCGCGTCGGTTCCGATGCAGCACACTACGTGCACAACTGTTTTCACCAAGCTACCGGTTTCGGATGCGCAGTGCGTTTCCATCAAAAGAAACGCGGTATGGCAATAGGGGGTACGTGGTGTTCCCGTCCAGCGGTTGGCCGTCAAACAGCAGAAATCGCTGTCCGTCGCACGGACAAACCGCGTACAAATTATCCTGCACTTCCAAACCACACCCCCCCTCCAAGTGGTTGGGGCAACACAAATCCATTGCCGCAAAGTCGTCCACATTCCCTTGAAGCGTGCGGCGGTAGACCACTACTCCCCGCACTCCGGCGTCTGGCAGTAGCACCGTGCCGCCTACAAACTGCAGCGGATAACCCGATGGTGTGGATAAATAAACAACCTCGTTGACCGGTACGTAGGGGACCGGATGAGGGGATGATTCCCTGCAACTAACGAATAATGTGCTTGTTGCTGTCAGGATAAAAACAAATCGAAGCATGAGGCGGTTCTTTTCTTACGGCGGTATGGTAAACATAACGCAAACTATCGTTATTTTAGCCCCTTCGTATACCCCTCTATAAAGATCAAAGCCAGCATACCTATGCGCAAACTGATCCTCTTCGGACTCTCCCTACTGGTTGCATCAACAACCGCTTGGGCACAATCACGTCCCGGTTCCGTAAAAGGAAACGTGGCCGAACGCAAATCAGGCGAAGGAATTCCAAACGCCATCGTCAAAGTCATGGACGGTAAGGTGGTTGAAGCCCAAGGCAAAACGGACTTCGACGGTAATTTTTCCATTTCGCCGGTGGACGAAGGAACCTACACCATTCGCATCGAAGCATTTGGAATGCAGGCGTACGAATTGGGCGGTGCTAAGGTGCCTTCAGGCCGACCGTTGGTGCTCACTGTGAAGATGACGGAAAAGACCAACGAATTGGACGTGGTTACGGTAAAGGCGAAGTACGAAGCACCGTTGGTAGAAACGGGTAAAACAGCCCAGACCTTTGACCAAGAAGTCATTCGCAACCTGCCACAGCGCGGCTTGACCGGGCTGTTGCAAATGTCTGCGTCTGTAGTGACCAACGAAGCCACCGGTGGTGTATCCTTCCGTGGGGGGCGTGAAAGCGGCAACCAGGTATTTATCGACGGTATTAAAGTACGGGGCAGCATCAACCTGCCGCGCGACGCCATTCAAACTACCGAGGTCATCACCGGCGGTACCCCCGCTATTTATGGTGACGTTACCGGTGGGGTAATCTCCACCACTACGCGTGGCCCTTCTTCTCGTTACTTCGGAGCCGGTGAATACGTCACCTCTCAGTTGTTTGATCCGTACGGTTACAATTTGGGCTCCTTTACGGCGGGTGGTCCCATTATCAAGAACAAAGACGGTCGTGCCGTAGTTGGTTTCTTGTTGTCCACGGAATACGAATTCAACAAGGACAGTCGTCCTTATGCCACCGGTGTTTACCGTGTAAAAGAAGACGTTTTAGCTCGATTGCAGCAACGTCCCTTGATCCCAACAGCTACGGGCTTGGGCACCATTCAAGCGGGTGAATTGTTGCGTCGCGACTCTTTGGAAACCATCCCCGCGCGCTTGAATGTTCGCTCCAACGAATTCCGCGCCACGTACAACATCAACATCAAACCCAGCAAAACAACGGGGGTTGTCCTGGGCGGACGTTTTATTTGGAACGACCGCATGAACGGAGGATTCTCCAATGCCTTGACCAACTGGGACAACAACAGCAACTCCATGAACCGTGACGTGTCGGCCTATGCCCGATTCACGCAAAACTTTGGTTCGGGAGAAGAGGGGGACCTC
>CAYXHJ010000100.1:0-6729 GCA_964464855.1 uncultured Owenweeksia sp.
AAAGGTAATTTCCCCTGAAGTTACCCCGTCAAGAGAAGGTACGGGAATCGTTAGGGATCACCACAGTGCATAAAAAAAGCCGCCCAAGGGCGGCTCTCTTTGCGTTGTGCAGTGCTGGATTATTCAGCAGCAGCTTCAGCGTCAGCAGCAGCGTCAACCGTAGTGTCAGCAGCAGCAGCAGCCGTGTCAACGGTAGCTTCTACAACCGTGTCAACAGCTGTTTCGTCGGTGGTCGTTTCTTCGGCGCCATTGCAAGCAACCAAAGCTACCAGAGCGAAAGCGCTCATGAAGAAGGCAACTTTTTTCATTTTTTGTTTTGTTTTTTTGGGTGAGTTAAGCTCGAAATCCGGGACAAAGGTAGGAATTTTCAACACTTCAACAAGTGTCGCGAAAAAAAATTTACAATTGTTTTAAAAGGGCCTCCATACTGGCCATTTCCCTGATTTTCGCCGGGATAGCCTCAAACGGCAAACGTTCTTGTTGCATGCTGTCGCGGTAGCGCAGCGTTGCAGCGCCGTCCGTCAGGCTTTCGTGGTCTACGGTGATGCAGATGGGCGTGCCCAATGCGTCTTGACGGCGGTAGCGTCGACCGATGGCGTCCTTCTCGTCGTAGGTCACTTGAAAGTCAAATTTCAGCGAATTCAGGAGTTCGTGCGCCAGCTCCGGCAAACCATCTTTCTTAACCAGCGGCAAGATGGCTGCTTTGGTAGGAGCGAGGGCTGGGGGCAAATGCAGTACCGTTCGGGTGGAACCGTCGGGCAAGGCTTCTTCGTCATAGGCCGTGGAGAGTACGGCCAAGAACAGTCGGTCCAAGCCCACTGACGTTTCTACCACGTACGGGATGTAGGAGGTATTGGACTCCGGGTCAAAGACTTGGAGCTTTTTGCCCGAATAGGCCTCGTGGTTGCGGAGGTCAAAATCAGTTCGGCTGTGGATGCCCTCCAATTCTTTGAAGCCAAAGGGGAACTCAAACTCGATGTCTGCTGCGGCGTTGGCGTAGTGGGCGAGTTTGTCGTGGTCATGAAATCGGTATTTGCTCGTGGAAAAGCCCAAGTTCCGATGCCAGGCCATGCGTTTTTCTTTCCAAGCCTCGTACCATTCCATCTCAGTTCCGGGCGCTACGAAAAACTGCATCTCCATTTGTTCGAACTCGCGCATGCGGAAGATGAACTGCCGGGCAACGATTTCGTTGCGGAAGGCCTTTCCAATTTGCGCAATGCCAAACGGAATTTTGGTGCGGCCGGTTTTGTGGACGTTAAGAAAGTTGACAAAGATTCCTTGCGCCGTTTCCGGGCGGAGGTAGAGGTCTGTAGATCCTTCCGCCACACTGCCCATTTTGGTGCCGAACATGAGGTTGAACTGGCGGACTTCCGTCCAGTTTTTGGTGCCGCTGACGGGGCAGGCAATGCCTTCGTCCAGAATAACTTGACGGACGGCTTCCAAATTCCCAGCTTCCAAAGCTTGAACGAAGCGTGCCATCACCGCGTCCGCCTTGGCTAGGTATTCTACCACGCGGGGATTGGTTTGCCGGTACAGGGCTTCGTCAAACGATTCTCCGAAACGCTGGGCGGCCTTGGCCACTTCTTTTTCTGCTTTTTGTCGGATTTTCTCGACGTATTCTTCCACCAAGACGTCGGCGCGGTAGCGCTTTTTACTGTCCTTGTTGTCGATCAAGGGATCGTTGAAGGCATCTACGTGTCCGGAGGCTTTCCAGGTGGTGGGGTGCATGAAAATGGCGGAGTCAATGCCCACAATGTTTTCGTGCAGCTGCACCATGGAACGCCACCAATATTCTTTCAGGTTGTTTTTTAGCAAGGACCCGTTTTGACCGTAGTCGTACACGGCGGCCAGTCCGTCGTAAATCTCGGAGCTTTGGAAGACAAAGCCATATTCTTTGGCGTGGGATACGACCGCTTTAAAGCGGTCTTCGGGGGTAAGGCTCATGCGAGTAGGGTTGACCAGTTGGAGGTGAAAAGTCGGACCGCAATGGCGAGCAGCACAATGCCGAACACTTTGCGCAATATGTTGATTCCGTTTTTGCCGATGACGTCTGCAATACGTTTGGAGTTTTTCAAAACGAAATAAACCAATAAAGCATTCAACAGGATGGCAATCAAAATGTTGACTGCGGCGTATTGGCTCTTGATGGAGACCAACGTAGTGAGGGTGCCTGCGCCGGCTACCAGCGGAAAAGCAATGGGGACGATGCTGGCGGATTCCGGCTCGGCGTCGCGGTAGATGCGGAGGCCCAAGAGCATTGCCATGGCCAGAAAAAACAACACAAACGAACCTGCTACCGCAAAGGAATGGATGTCCACACCAAAAAGGTGCAAGAAAGCGTCGCCAAAGAATAAGAACAAGACCATAATGACCACAGAAGCTGCTGTGGCTTTTTCGGATTGAATGTGGCCTACCCGTTCGCGGAGGGAGACAATTAAGGGAATGCTCCCTACGATGTCAATCACCGCAAACAAGACCATGGTGGCCGAAAGTATTTCCGAAAGTGAGAATCCCATAACGCCCTGCAAAGGTACTTCATCTCCTACCTTTGTTTCCATGGTAGAGGTGGGAAAAACCATTGTAGCGGAGTCCGTTTTCAGCAACGCATTTGTCTGTGATTTAACCGCCTGCAAAGGCGCATGTTGCATTGAGGGCGACAGCGGCGCGCCGCTGACCGACGACGAGTGTGCGGTATTGGAGTCCATTCAAGCCGCGGTGGATCCCTACCTCAACGACGAAGGGCGCGCCGCGCTGGCACGCGAGGGGGCGTGGGTTACGGACGTGGACGGCGAAAAAGTCACTCCGCTGATTTCTCCCGGCGGCGCATGTGCCTACGTTGTTTTTGACGACCGCGGAACAGCTTTGTGCGCCATCGAGCAAGCCCACCGGGACGGGGCCGTTTCGTTTAAAAAACCGTTGTCCTGCCACCTGTACCCCATTCGCGTGACCCGTTATCGGTCCTTTGACGCCTTGAATTACCACCGCTGGAGCGTGTGTGCACCAGCGTGTCAACTGGGTGAATCACTGAAAGTTCCCATTTACAAGTTCCTCAAAGAGCCGTTGATTCGGGCGTACGGCGAGGAATGGTATGCGGAGCTTTCGGAGGTGGGTGAGTTTATCAACAATTCGCCCGACGAAGTGTGAATTAGTTTTTCTAAAAATTGCGTCAAAGTGTCTTGCGCAATTCAATAGTCAACGCCCGCGCGGCTTTGCCGCTGTGGGGCTCCGGAGGGGGTGTTGAAAACTACCCCCGAATGTTAAAATCTCCCGCTTGCGGGACCCCGAACGATTCGCAAAATTTGTAGAGCAGAAGACCGCCTGCAGGGTTACTTGTCCCCCTGCAAAAACCTAAAGTACTGATTTTCAAAAAGTTACGATATATGAATACGCCCCATAACGAAGAGCCCATCCTGCGTGAGAACCGCAACCGATTTGTGCTTTTTCCCATTGAGCACCACGACATTTGGAACATTTACAAGAAGTCAGAAGCGAGCTTTTGGACGGCGGAAGAAATCGACATGAGCCAAGATTTGGTGGATTGGGAAACCAAGCTCACGGCGGAAGAACAGTACTTCATCAAACACATCCTGGCCTTTTTTGCGGCCTCGGACGGAATCGTCAACGAAAACCTCGCGGAGAACTTTGTAAACGAGGTTCAGTACACCGAGGCGAAGTTCTTTTACGGGTTTCAAATCATGATGGAGAACATCCACAGCGAAACGTACTCGCTGTTGATCGACACGTACATCAAGGATCCCGCAGAACGAGACAAACTCTTTCACGCCATCGATACCTTCGACGCCATCAAGAAGAAGGCGGACTGGGCCTTGCGTTGGATTGAATCCCCTTCGTTTGCCGAACGTTTGATTGCTTTTGCGGCCGTAGAAGGGATTTTCTTCAGCGGAGCCTTCTGCTCCATCTTTTGGCTAAAAAAGCGCGGCCTCATGCCGGGACTGACCTTCTCCAATGAGCTGATTTCCCGCGATGAAGGCATGCACTGCGACTTTGCTGTGCACTTGCACAACAACCACTTGGTGAACAAGGTTCCAAAAGAGCGCATCCAGCAAATCATTGTAGAGGCCCTGGCCATTGAGCGCGAGTTCATCACGGAATCCCTGCCTGTGGACCTCATTGGCATGAACAGTCGACTCATGGTGAGCTACTTGGAATTTGTGGCCGACCGCCTCTTGACCGAATTGAAGTGCGAAAAAGTATTTAACTCCGAGAATCCTTTCGATTTCATGGAGATGATTTCGTTGGAAGGAAAAACGAATTTCTTTGAAAAGCGCGTGGCAGAGTACCGCAAGGCGGGCGTTGGCATGAACGAAGAAAAATCCGTAGACGCTGCCTTCAATTTTGACTCCGATTTCTAACGCCATCCGGAGTCTTTAAATTCTGTCCCCGATCAAAAAGTACGCCCCATGATGCATGTAGTAAAACGCGACGGCCACCGCGAAGAGGTCAAGTTCGATAAAATCACCGCGCGGATTCAAAAACTCTGCTACGGCTTGAGCCCGTTGGTGGATCCCGTGGCGGTTGCCATGCGCGTCATTGAAGGTTTGTACGACGGGGTTCCCACCTCCGAGCTGGACAAGTTGGCGGCAGAGGTTTCTGCGTCCATGACGGTTCGACACCCGGATTACGCACAGTTGGCCGCACGTGTGGCGGTGAGCAACCTGCACAAGAACACGACCAAGTCGTTCAGCGAAACCATGCGTTCCCTGTACACATACGTCAACTCCAAGACCGGCAAGGCCGCTCCTATGGTGGCAGACGACGTCATGGAAATCATTGAGCAGCACGCAGAGCGCTTGGATTCTGCAGCCATCTACGACCGGGACTTCAACTACGATTACTTTGGCTTCAAAACCCTGGAGCGCAGTTACTTATTGCGCATTGATGGCAAGGTAGCCGAGCGCCCCCAGCACATGCTCATGCGGGTGTCTGTGGGCATCCACAAGGACGACATCGACGCAGCGGTGGAGACGTACAACATGATGTCCAAGGGTTTGTTTACCCACGCCACGCCCACGCTGTTCAACGCGGGAACGCCCAAGCCGCAAATGTCGAGCTGCTTTTTGCTGCAGATGAAGGACGACTCCATCGACGGCATTTACGATACGCTCAAGCAGACCGCGCGCATTTCGCAATCCGCCGGCGGCATTGGCCTGAGCATCCACAACATCCGGGCAACCGGTTCCTACATCCGAGGTACCAACGGCACGTCCAACGGAATCGTGCCCTTGCTGCGCGTTTTCAACGACACCGCACGTTATGTAGACCAAGGCGGTGGCAAGCGCAAAGGGTCGTTCGCCATCTATTTGGAGCCGTGGCATGCGGACGTATTTGACTTTTTGGACCTCAAGAAGAACACCGGCAAGGAAGAACTGCGCGCTCGCGACTTGTTCTACGCTCTTTGGATTCCGGATCTGTTCATGAAGCGCGTGGAGGAAGACGGCGCTTGGACCCTCATGTGCCCCAACGAATGCCCCGGATTGTACGACACCTACGGTGCCGAATTTGAAGCACTGTACCACAAGTACGAATCCGAAGGGAAGGGCCGCAAGACCATCAAAGCCCGCGAGTTGTGGCAGAAAATACTGGAAGCTCAAATTGAAACCGGCACTCCGTACATGCTGTACAAGGATGCCTGCAACGCCAAGAGCAACCAAAAGAATTTGGGCGTCATTCGTTCGTCCAACTTGTGCACGGAAATTTTGGAGTACACCGCTCCGGACGAAGTGGCCGTGTGCAACTTGGCGTCCATTGCGCTTCCGCGCTTCATCGAAGACGGTCAATTCAACCACCAGTTGCTCTACGAGGTGACCTACAAAGTCACCAAGAACTTGAACAAGGTCATTGACCGCAACTACTATCCGGTGGCCGAGGCCCGCAATTCCAACATGCGCCACCGTCCGGTAGGGTTGGGCGTACAGGGATTGGCCGACGCCTTCATCGCGCTGCGCTATCCGTTCACGTCGAACGAAGCTCGTCAGCTGAACAAAGACATCTTTGAAACCATCTATTTTGCAGCGCTCAAGTCCAGTTGCGATTTGGCCAAGGTGGAGGGCAAGTACGAGTCCTACGAAGGATCGCCCATCAGCAAAGGAGAATTTCAATTTAATCTGTGGGGCGTTAGTGAGGATTCGTTGAGCGGCCGTTGGGATTGGAAGGCTTTGCGCCAAGAAATTGCTGCGCACGGAGTACGCAACTCCTTGTTGGTAGCACCCATGCCTACGGCATCTACCAGCCAAATTTTGGGCAACAACGAGTGCTTTGAGCCCTACACCACCAACATTTACACCCGTCGCGTACTCTCCGGAGAATTCATCGTGGTCAACAAGCACTTGCTGCTGGACTTGGTGAAGTTGGGTTTGTGGAACGACGAGATGAAGAACGCCATCATGGCGAGCAACGGGTCGGTTCAAAACATCGACATCATCCCGGACAACATCAAAGAACTGTACAAGACTGTATGGGAAATGTCCATGCGCGACATCATCGACATGGCGGCGGATCGCGGCTTGTTCATTGACCAGTCCCAATCCTTGAATTTGTTTGTGGAAGCGCCAAACATGGGCAAACTGACGTCCATGCACTTCCACGCTTGGAAGAAAGGTCTGAAGACGGGCATGTATTACCTGCGCACCAAGGCTTCCATTGAGGATTTGGCACAACTGATTCATGACCTAAAGAATGTCAATCCACAAGCCGATATTTCAGTGAAGC
>CAYXHJ010000101.1:0-4232 GCA_964464855.1 uncultured Owenweeksia sp.
TGGTGGAATACATGACTTCCGGTCCCATCGTAGCCGCCATCCTGGAAAAGGAAAACGCCGTTGAAGATTTCCGCACGTTGATCGGTGCTACGGATCCGTCCAAGGCCGCGGAAGGAACCATTCGCCGCATGTATGCGGAAAGTATTGCTGCCAATGCCATCCACGGATCTGACTCCGACGAAAATGCCGCTATTGAAGGCGCATTTTTCTTTGGCGCCAAGGAGCAATTCTAATCGCTCTTTTGTGGGGCGTACCCCCCAAAAAAAACTTCTGATCCAGAGCGCTTCTTTTCCTAGGCGAAACGAATGCCCTCCAGCGGATAAGCATCGCCGAGTTCCTTTCTTAGGGCCTCGGCGATTCGCGTTTTTTGAAGGTCCAGTTCGTGACGCATCGCCGATGAATCCAATACCACCAGCAGTTCGGTTCCGTTCCATTCCAGTCGTTGGGTTCGGGAGGCAACAGCAGGACCCAGTAAATCGTCCCAAGCGGCGCGAACAACGGCGCGTCGAAATGCGGGATCTCGATGCATCGGAGCCATCCAACGTTGAATCAACGTTCCTAATGATTCGGTGTTGTCGCGTCTGCCCACATCGGCAAAGATAACCAAACGTTTAACCCGAATTTGCGGAATTCTTTCCATCGTTCCGACGAACATTGACGCCGTTCCCGGCACGTGGTCAGACTTCCAATACCACGACCTTGCCGTCGGGATCCATGCGCCTGACGAGCGATTCTGTTCGATCCGGGTGCGTGTCCGAAAGGAAAATTTGGCCGAATTCTTGCGCCTTAACTAACGAAACCAGGGCCTCTACCCGGTCGGCGTCCAGCTTGTCAAAAACATCGTCCAACAAAAGCAGGGGCTTTCGCCCGAGCGTGCGCGTTAATTGGGCAAATTGGGCCAGTTTCACGCTGACTAAATAGCTTTTCTGTTGTCCTTGCGAGCCCACCTTTTTCAACGGATGCTCGTTTAAAGTAAAAATCAGGTCGTCCTTGTGCAGGCCGGTGGTGGTGTATTGCACAACCCGATCTCGGGACAAAGAATCCCGAAGCAGTTGGCCCATAGGGGCGTTGTTGAGGTCGGACTCGTAGGTCCAATCCACGGTTTCTTGACCTCCAGACAACAGGGTATAAAACCGCTGGAGCTCGGGGGCAAAATCCCGGGTAAACGCCAATCGAGCAGCGTGCAGGTCCGGTGCCAAGGCACAGAGTTGATCGTCGTACAGAGCCAGTTGCTCCGCAGAAAAGACCCGATTTGCCGCAAAATACTTGAGCAAAGCGTTCCGTTGCTGAACCACTCGTTGGTAGTGGAGCAATCGATCCAAGTAGACATGGTCGCCTTGGGCAACCATACCGTCCAAAAACTTCCGCCGCAGTGCGCTCCCTTCGGACAACAAATCGCGATCGGAAGGGGAAATGACCACTACGGGAAAGCGTCCGATGTGGTCCGACAAACGGTTATACTCGGAATCGTCCACGCGGAACGACTTTTTCTGACCGGGTTGTACGGCACAATGCACCTTTACTGGACCGTCGTCGGATCGAAACAAACCGCGGAGGGCAAAAAAAGCCTCGCCGTGGCGAACGTGATCGGCATCGGCGGTATGGAAGTAACTTTTCGTGGTGCACAGGTAGTAAATCGCATCCAGCACATTGGTCTTTCCAGCACCGTTTTTGCCCACGAAGGCATTGAGTCCCGATGAAAAACCGACCTCCAGCTCCGCATGATTTTTAAAATTCAGCAAGTGAAGGTGATCCAAAACTGTGTCGCGCATGTTGCAAAAGTCGTAACTTTGCGCCCATTGAAGAAATAGCCCCCATGGCAAACAACGAATTTGATCTCCTGAACGAGCCCGTTAAGGCCGTAGAAATTGGATACAACCGCGTCGAAACTTTTGTTGAAAAGCACAAGCGGAACTTGCTCATTGGCGGAGGAGCCGTGGTGGGCGTGGTTCTTCTGACCTTAGGCTACAAGGAGTTTATCCAAAAGCCCATGGAGGTTGAAGCGCAAGAAGCGTTGTACAAAGCACAGAATTTATTTGCTGCAGACTCCGTAAAGTCCGCTCTGAATGGAAATGCGGAGGTCTTGGGATTCTTGGACATTGCCGATGAGTACGGCTGGACCAAGGCCGGAAATTTGGCCAACTACTACGCCGGCATCTGTTACCTGGACCTGGGCCAACCTCAAGAAGCAATTGAATCGATGGAATCGTTTTCCAGCAGCGACGGTTTGCTGGAAGCGAACAAATGGGGGAGCATTGCCGATGCATTCATCGAGCTGAAGCAGCCCAAAGAAGCATTGAGCTATTATTTGAAGGCCGCTGACATTGCAGACAACGATTTGCAATCGCCATTCTTTTTGAAAAAGGCTGCCCTGACGGCAGAAATGCTGGAAGATTTTGATCAAGCGCTGGAACTTTTTGAACAAATCAAAAAGGATTACAGCCAGTCTGCGGAAGGCTACGAAGCCGCCCGAGACATCGCGTACTGCAAGGCAAAATTGGGCCAAGAATAAGATGGCGACGGCCGAACAGCCGTATGCAGCGCTGGACCTCAGTGGCTTACCCTCCGCCGAGGGCATGCGCTTTGCTTTGGTTGTGAGCGAATGGAACGCGGACATTACTGAAGCATTGTACGAGGGTGCTCGCGCCACGCTCCTGGAGCTTGGAGCTGAAACCGACAACGTCATTCGGTACAACGTACCCGGAGCTTTTGAACTGATTTACGCCGGCCGCACCTTGTTGCAACAAGCCGATTTCTTTGACGCGATTGTGGTTATCGGAAGCATCATCGAAGGAGAAACGGCGCATTTCGATTACGTGTGCCAAGGAGTCACCCAAGGCATCGCGCAGCTCAACGCCTTAGGGGAAGCTCCCGTCATTTTTTGTGTATTAACGGACCGGAACAAGCAGCAAAGTTTGGATCGGGCCGGAGGCAAATACGGCAATAAAGGAGTTGAAGCGGCAGTGGCAGCTGTGAAAATGGCGCACTTTTAGAGCGGTCACGTACATCCAGCCAACGATTGTACACCGGACTGCCGGCGCCTTCCCTATCTTTGGGGACCAAACCTTTTTTATGGATCACCAAGCATTAATCCGAGCTCAGCAATGGCTGAACAGCGAACTGGCTCCAGAGGATCGTCGTGAACTAGAACGATTGATGGCCGAAGATCCCGCTTTGCTGGAAGAAGCTTTTTACCGCGATTTAGAATTTGGAACCGGCGGATTGCGCGGCATCATGCGCTTGGGATCCAACGGCATTAACCGCTACACTTTAGGGCTCGCAACGCAAGGGTTGGCCAATTATTTGGCTTTGGTTTATCCCAACGAATCCTTACGCGTTGGGATTGCTTACGACTCAAGAAACAACAGCGCCCAATTGGCCCAATCGGTGGCCAATGTCTTGGCAGCCAACGGGGTGCAGGTGTTCTTAGCGGAAGAACTTAGACCTACACCCTGGTTGAGTTTTGCGGTACGTCACCTTCAAGCCCATGCGGGTATCGTGCTGACTGCTTCGCACAATCCCAAAGAATACAACGGTTACAAGGTTTATTGGTCCGACGGCGGACAATTGGTCCCTCCCCACGACCAATCCTTGTTGGAACACGTGCGTTCCACGCGTTTGGAGGACGTTCGTTGGAACGGGGGAAGCGGAACAATTTCACTACTGGGTGCCGATTTGGACGAGGCCTACTTACAGGCATTGCAATCGGTTCGTTGGTCCGACGCGGGCAAATCGGATTTGCGCATTGTGTTTACCCCCCTGCACGGAACCTCCATTACCTTGTTGCCCCAAGCCTTAAAGCGCAGCGGGTTTACGCGTGTCGATTTAGTTGAAGCACAGGCCCAGCCGGACGGAAATTTCCCTACCGTCCACTCCCCCAACCCGGAAGAACCGGCGGCACTCGCGATGGCCGTGGAGCAAGCACAAAAATCAAACGCAGATTTGGTGGTGGGCTGCGATCCAGACACAGACCGCGTGGGCTTGGCCGTCCCCAAGCCGGATGGAACCTGGGTGTTGCTCAACGGGAACGAAACGGCAGCCGTTTTGGTGGATTACGTTTTGGCTCAGCACCGCGCGGCAGGAACTCTTCCCAAGAACGCATTTGTCGCGCGAACCATTGTCACTACCCCGTTGTTGGACGCCATTGCCAACCGATACGGCGTGGCCGTAGAAGTATGTTTGACCGGATTTAGGTGGATTGCCGAGTTGATTGAACGCTGCGGCAAACAAAA
>CAYXHJ010000101.1:4290-6720 GCA_964464855.1 uncultured Owenweeksia sp.
GTGGGCGGCGAAGAAAGCTACGGGTACTTGATTGGTGACTTTGTCCGAGATAAAGATGCCGTTGCAGCTGCCGTTGTGTTGGCAGAAGCTGCGGCCTGGCACAAAGCGCAGGGCCGAAGTTTTTACGAGCAACTGCAACTGTTGTACGAAGAACATGGATTTTATCGGGAGAAATTGGTCTCCGTAACGCGTCAAGGTCGTGCAGGTGCGGAAGCCATTGCTGCGAGTATGCGTCGGTTCCGGGAAACACCTATGCGTCAAATCGCCGGCGTGGCTGTTGCTGCGCTGTCGGACTACCAAGCCCAAATGCGTACGGATTATGCCACGGGCTTCACCGAACCGTTGGATCCCCCGGCATCCGACGTGCTCCAATGGCACATGAGCAACGGCGACGTCTTGACCGCGCGGCCGTCGGGCACCGAACCCAAAATCAAATTTTACTTTTGTGCGGTAGGCGACGGCGGTGAAGAACGCCTTTCCGCGTACGCCGAAGAATTTTCTAAAGTATGAACAGTCAATCAAATTCGAGGGTTCGATGGATGGCCGTTGCCGTTTGCGGTAGTGTGGTTGCAGGCTTGTTCCATACCGCACAGGCTCAAGACGCGCTTCGGTACCGAGGAGCACTCCAATTGAACGACAGCATTTCCTTGCCGTTTCACTGGACGTGGAGCCAAGCCGAAGGTGCGCCCGCCATTTTATTCAATGCGGACGAGCGCATTTCCATGCATGCGGAGGAGCCCATTGGTGATTCCATGGTCTTCTCCTTTCCGGTATTCAACAATGCATTTCACTTGGCCGTTGCAGACAACGGTTCCGTGTTGCGCGGCTATTGGGTTCGGTACGACGCCGGAAACCAGCGTTATCCATTGGAACTGCGCCGGGACGATGGGGAGCGTTTTCCCGGTGAGCACGCCGAGGGATACCCAGCGGTGGTGCGTCCACGCTACAAAATGACTTTGGAATCCGATGCGACCCCACCCACCCCAGCCGTTTGGGAATTGGATCGTGTCAGCATCAACGGATTTTACGGCAGTATTTTGACCGAATCCGGCGACTACCGCTTTTTGCAAGGCAATGTTGTAGATAAAACACTCTGGATGAGCACCTTCGACGGGATTCATGCCTACGTTTTCAAAGCCCAAATTGCGCGGGATGGATCGATGAAGGGTCATCATTTCAGCGGTAAAAAATACGTGGCTCCCTTTACCGCAACGCCCAGCGAAACCTTTGCACTGCGGGATCCCGAGTCCATCGCTCGGATGAAGCCGGGTGCACGATTGAATGCGGTGCTGCCGGAATGGAATACCGGCGTGTCGGTTGATCTAGGTACGCAACTCCGGGGAAAAGTGGCGGTGATTCAAATCATGGGCTCGTGGTGCCCCAACTGCATGGACGAAACCCGGATGATGGTGGATTTTCATCGAGAATGGGCACCCAAAGGGGTGGCCTTTGTGGCCGTGGCTTTTGAGCGTTCGGGCACAAGGGAAGAAGCCAAAATTCCATTGGGTAAATGCGTGCGGGACTTGCAGATTCCGTACCCGGTACTTTTTGGTGGTAAAATTGGAGCCGTGGGGTCTGTATTCCCAGATTTAGAACAATTTGGCGGTTACCCCACAACCCTATTTGTGGACAAAAAAGGTACGGTTCGCGTCGTTTCAACCGGATTTTACGGTCCTGGAACGCGCAAATACATGGAACATCGGGATCGGCAATGGGCCCTTTTAGCCAAATTGGTGAGCGAGTGAGCAACGGCAAAAAGAATCGGCAATCCTCTGTTTTTGCCCCCCTTTTCCGGCAGTTGAAACAGCGCCCCCCTCGGGATTTAGATTCCGTCGTTCACCAAGCGCACCGGCAAGCATTTGCCAAAATTGATTGTTTGGAATGCGCGCAGTGCTGCAAAACTACCGGCCCTTTGTGGATCGACAAGGACGTGGAGCGCGTGGCCAAGCGTTTGCGGATGAAGGCAGCCGATTTTTTCTCCACGTATTTACGCGTGGATGAAGACGGAGATACCGTGCTTCAGCAAGTGCCTTGCGCCTTTTTAGCCGCAAACAACGAGTGCACCATTTACGACGATCGGCCCAAGGCTTGCCGGGAATTTCCCCACACGGACCGACCCAAACAAGCTCAAATTCTAGCGTTGACGGAACGCAACGCAGAGGTATGCCCAGCCGTGGTGCACATTGCAGAAAAATTGGAAACCGTTTACCGCCGTTTGGAGCCGCCTAAACGATAGATAATTCCTTACCCGCGATGGGTAAAATCGATGACCGTCTGGCTCTGAGGCGTCCTTTTCTTCCCGATATTGGAGCTATGAAAAATCTTCTTGCCGGCCTTTTGGCACTTTCCTCGTTTGTATCTATTGGTCAACGAGTTCATTTTCAATCCGGTACATACTTAATTACTCCTCAAAACGAGTCCATCAGCAAA
>CAYXHJ010000102.1:0-6579 GCA_964464855.1 uncultured Owenweeksia sp.
AATACCATCTATACGAGCAATCTTAAGTGTATCTGCTATATAATTAAAGAAAGGAGTACCTCTCAATTCCAATGCCTGACAGGCTGCAAGCCATTCCATTCCCAAAACATCCCACACGTTGTTCAGTACCTGCACGGCTTGAACGGCGGCGTTGGCCCCCATGCTGACGTGGTCCTCCTGGCTCGCGCTGGACTCAATGGAGTCTACGGATGCCGGTGTGCAAAGCTGCTTGTTGTGGCTTACCACAGAAGCAGCTGCGTACTGAACAATCATCAGTCCGGAATGAAGACCGGGATTCGGGGTTAAAAATGCCGGCAAACCGCGCTTGCCGTTGACCATTTGGTACAGACGTCGCTCGGAAATGCTACCGTATTCTGCCAATGCTATGGCAGCAAAATCCAATGCTAAGGCCAAAGGTTGGCCGTGAAAGTTCCCTGCTGAGATAACGTCCTCGTCGGCATCAAATACCATCGGGTTGTCTGTTGCTCCGCGCAATTCGTACGATACCGTTCGGGCCAAATGGCCCAATGCATCCCAGGAAGCGCCGTGCACCTGAGGCACACACCGAAAGGAATACGGATCTTGCACGTGCGTTTTTGGCCGCGACGGACCGGGACTTCCGGAAAGCCATTCACGCACACGTTCGGCAACCACCGCTTGACCGGGTTGGGGTCTAGCGTGGTGAACACGGGCATCAAAGGGTTCAATTCTACCGTCAAACGCATCCAGCGAGAGCGCAGCACAAACGTCGGCCCAATACCCCAAAGTGTACCCTTGAACCACCAACCACAGGGCATGAGCCAACATGAATTGGGTACCGTTGATCAATGCCAAGCCCTCCTTAGGGCCCAACACCAAGGGTTTCCAGCCCAAAAGGGTGAGCGCTTCTATCGCCAGCATTCGCTTGCCTCGAAAAACCACCTCCCCTTCTCCCACCAAGGGCAAGCACAAGTGCGACAAAGGAGCCAGGTCTCCGGACGCGCCCAAGGAACCGCGTTCGTACACCACCGGGAGGCAATCCGCTTCGTACATGGCCAAAAGTCGTTCAACGGTAGTGCGGGCTACCCCGGAATGTCCGTAACTCAAAGAAAGCGCCTTGGTCAAAAGCATCAAACGAACCAAGGGGGCCGCAACAGGATTTCCCGTACCGCAGGCGTGGCTCCGAATCAAATTCAACTGCAATTGAGCCAAGTCCGACGGTCCAATGGACACGTTGTAGAGGGCGCCAAAACCCGTATTGATGCCGTAGTAAGCTCGATCCGGAGATTGCGCAACGCGTTGGACGAACGCATGAGATCGCTCAATTTGCTCCCAAACCCTGTTCGACAAAGCTACCGGGTGCGGGCCTTGGGCTAATTTGTTCCAAGCAGACCACGATAAGGTTGCGTCCAGTTCAAGCGTTTTCATGCGGTGGGGATTCTAGTTGCTTCGTGCAACAAAAGTACCGCACCCGGTGTTAACCACCCATGACGAAAACGCTTTTGATTGTAGGGCATTCCAGCGGCATTGGGCGCGTTGCCGCCGAACGTGCATTAAATGCTGGTTATCATGTAATCGGCTGGTCTCGAAGAGCTTCAGGGCTTTCCCATCCCGGGTTGACCGAATACGCAGTGGATGTTGCGCAGGATGGTTTTGAATTTCCCGAACTCCCGGATGCTTTAAACGGAGTCTTGTATGCGCCGGGCAGCATCAACCTCAAGCCCTTTCGAGGACTGAAAATCACTGATTTTCAAGCAGATTTCAACCTTTCGGCCTTGGGTGCCGTTCGGGTTTTGCAGGCCTCTGAGAAAGCACTGAAAGCCACTCCCGGTTCCTCCGTGGTGTTGTTTTCTACGGTGGCAGTGCAAACCGGCATGCCGTTCCACGCTTCTGTGGCCATGGCCAAAGGTGCCGTAGAGGGCCTGACGCGGTCTTTAGCAGCAGAATGGGCACCCACCGTTCGCGTGAATGCGTTGGCACCTTCACTTACCGACACCCCTTTAGCAGCGCGATTGCTGGGTTCCGAGGAGCGCCGGCAAGCCGGTGCGGACCGCCATCCGCTGAAGTCCTTGGGACGCCCCGAAGATTTGGCTTCAACCGCGCTGTTCCTGCTCAGCGACGAAACGCGCTGGATCACGGGGCAGGTTTGGGGAGTGGACGGCGGAATGGGTGCCCTGCGCACCCAGGGCTAAACTGCTACAGATGACATTGATGCAGTTTTCTCCCAATGTTGAGGCGTGGACCAACCTTCCCGAACGCTGGCGGGCTCAGCTAATCAACAGCGCTTCTGGATTTAAACCTTTAGTATTATTAGCTACACGCAACAGTAACAATATTGACAACTTAGCTGTCTTTTCGCAACTCATACATTTGGGTGCCAATCCGCCCCTGTTGGGGATTTTATTTCGCCCGGATTCCGTTCCGAGGCACACCTTGGAAAATCTAAAAACCCAAGGAATGGCCACGGTCAATGCCGTTCGTTATGCGGATCGACGAGCTGCCCACCAAACCTCAGCTCGTTATGCTGCTGACGTGAGTGAATACGATGCGGTGGGATTGCAGCGGGAATTCCGGCAGGAATGGCCCATTCCCTTTGTGCTCGGAAGCCCGGTTCAATGGGCCGTCCGGCTGCAAACCTTGTTGCCCATTGCCGCTAACGGCACACAATTGGCCGTGTTGGAGGTGTTGCACTTATATATAGCAGAAGGAGGTGTCCTTGAGGATGGCTACGTGGATTTAGCCGCCTTGGACGTGGCCACCGTCAACGGATTGGATGCGTACCATCGCGCGGATTCCCTAGACCGACTGCCCTACGCAAAACCCTGAACTTCATGCGCGGCGTCTCCAAATCCAATCTTCCCACCAAGGTGTGCATCGTTTGCAACAAGCCCTTTACGTGGCGTAAAAAATGGGAGCGCGATTGGGAGCACGTACGCTTTTGCTCCGAGCGATGCCGTCGGACCAAATCCACAACATGACCTCTACTACCTCCCGAATTCGACTGGTCTTGGCGGATCAGTTGAACCCGCGTCATCCTTGGTTTTCGGAAGCACCCCAACCGGATACCGTCTATTTTTTGGCGGAAATGCGCCAAGAAACGGATTATGCGAAACACCACATCCAAAAAGTGGTAGCCTTTTTTGCGGCCCTTGAGCATTTTGCGCATTGGTTGAGGAACAACGGGCACCGCGTGGAGTACCGAACATTGGACCACCCGGAGGCTTCCCTCTCGTTGCCAGAAATGCTCCGATCCGCAGCACAAACCTACGGTGCCAATCACATTGAATATTTAGAACCCGACGAATACCGCGTAGACCAACAACTCCGCAGCGCCTTTGGCCCACCGTCGGACACCACCCGTCATTTTTTCTACGAACGCGATGCCCTAGAGCGTCATTTCGCTGGAAAAAAACAGTACCTCATGGAGTCCTTCTACCGAAAGGCTCGCGTAGATCACGAAGTTCTGTTGGACCCCGCCGGCAAACCCTTGGGCGGAAAATGGAACTACGACGCCGATAACCGCAAAAGACTTCCCGCGGAACACCTCCCCCCTTCGCCCTGCTCTACCCTTTCCGACGCAACACCTTGGGTGGAACGCATTCGACGACACAACGTAGTCACCGTTGGTGAAATTGACCCACAGCGTTTTGCGTGGCCCACTACCCCTGAGGCGGCTCAGGCCACCTTGGACTATTTTGTGGAACACCTCCTGCCTCATTTTGGATCCTTCCAAGACCACTTGGGACCTCAAGACGCTTTCTACTACCACAGCCGGTTGAGTTTTTCCCTCAACTGCAAACACGTGCATCCGGCCGACGTGGTTCATGCGGTTGAAGCGGCGCACCGGGCTCAACCGGAACGCATTGGTCTGGCCCAAGCGGAGGGATTCATCCGGCAAATCTTGGGGTGGCGCGAATACATTCGTGGAATTTATTGGGCCCGAATGCCGGAATACAAATCGCTCAATGCTTTGAACCACACGGCTCCCCTACCTGCTTGGTTTTGGACCGGGGATACCCGAATGGCCTGTGCGCGTCACGCTGTGCAACAAACCCTGCAACACGCCTACGCCCACCACATCCAGCGACTCATGGTTTTGGGAAACATCGCCCTTCTGCTTGGAAGCCATCCGGACGAAGTAGACGCTTGGTACTTGGGGGTTTTTGTAGACGCCTTGGAATGGGTAGAATTGCCCAACGCGCGCGGCATGAGTCAATTTGCCGACGGTGGAATCGTGGGGACCAAACCGTACGTTTCAACCGGTCAATACCTAAAAAAACAAGGCCATTACTGCGGAACCTGTTGGTACTCAGTGGATCAAAAAACAGGTCCCAAAGCTTGTCCGTTCAACGCTTTGTATTGGGATTTTCATGCCCGACACCGATCGCAATTGGAGCCTTTGCCGCGCATTGGGTACGCCTACCCCACTTGGGACAAAATGGATCCCAACCACCGCGCTGCTCTGCTGGAACAAGCCGCCCTTTGGCACGCACAACGAGATACCCTTTGACCCATGCCAATTGCCTATTGCTACTGGTTGCGCAACGACTTGCGCCTGCACGACAACCGTACCTGGGAAGCGCTTTTGGAACACCGCGCAGCCCACGCTCCCGACGCACCCGTACATGCCGTTATCAGCGGACCTCCGGGGTGGAACGACGTGGCTCCTTGGGGTTGGCCGCGTTTCTCCCAAGCGCGCAAGAACTTTTGGAAATCTTCGGCTGCCGGTTTTGTCCACCAATGGGAACAGACCAACCCCGGCCAAATCGTGGAATGCTGGGGTCAAGCACCTTACGAATGGGCCGATGCAGCCAAAGTAACTCCGGGTACCCAACTATTTGCTTCCCGCGGTTTCGGATCCGACGAGCACATTATAGAGATGCAAACCGAACAATGGGCCCGTCAAAACCAATTAACGGTTCATTGGGTGGAAAACCACGACGTTTGGGAGCCCACCCAATGGAGTTTTCGCTTGCAAGACCTGCCTCCTACCTTCACCGGTTTTCGAAAAAAACTGGAAAAAGGAAAGCCCTTGCTCTTGCCATCGATTCCTAAGCCCGTGGCTTTTACGTCCGAACCAGCTTTGTTTCCGGAGCGTCATCCAAAAACCAGTTTTCCGTTCGCTGGAGACGAGGCCAGTGCCTTGGCACACGTCCGTCATTTCATCTGGGAATCGGACGGTCTTGCCCGATACAAAGAGACACGGAATGGCCTATTGGGCGTTCCTTATTCCGGAAAAATAAGTCCGTGGTTGGCCACCGGAGCCCTCTCCGTTCGCTGGGTTTGGTCTGAAGTACTACGTTTTGAAAACGAACGCGGCCGAACCGATGGCAGCGAATGGTTCCTGCTGGAATTGCTTTGGCGCTCCTACTTCCTTTGGGCTGCTCGGGCCGACGGTCCCCAACTTTTTGGTCCACAACCTACCCATTTTGAACCCGAGAAATCGTCCGCCTTCCAAAAATGGTCGCGCGGAGAAACGCCTGACGCCTTTGTCAACGCGGGCATGCACGAATTGGTTGCCACGGGATACTTGAGCAACCGGATGCGGCAGAATGTTGCATCCTTTTTCATCCACAACCTACATCTTCCGTGGGCTGTTGGCGCTTCGTTCATGGAACACCACCTCCTGGACTACGAGACAGCCTCCAACTGGGGCAATTGGGCCTACATCGCAGGCGTTGGACGAAATCCAGGAAACCGCCAACCGTTCAATACTGTGCGTCAAGCAGAATTTTACGATCCCGACGGAAGCTACCGCCAATCGTGGGGATAAGCTTAATTAAAAAGTTTATTTAAGTATTCGTAATCGTTTTTATTGCAGCTAATTAATTCGCCACTAACAGTACTTTTAATAAACACCAAATTCTCTTCCATTCGCTGTACCACCCAGGAAATTCCACGTTGCTCTGCCCAGGAATATTGCTTTTTTGCCGGCGACGGGTCGGGATAAAACTCGGCTGAGATGCCGGCAGCTCGCCACGCCCGAACAACCGCGTACAATGCATCAGCGGTCTCGGGATTTTCTGGATGAAGCACCAAAAACTGGGGTGCGCTTTGCAGGGTCGCCGGAAAGGCATTTAATTCCTCGAGGCACAAGACGATTCGGTCCAAGCCAAAAGAAATTCCAATACCGGAAACACCTTTGACGCCAAAAATGGACGTTAAATCATCGTACCGGCCGCCACCGCCCACACTGCCTAGAGCAACGCCCAAGGCGCGAACTTCAAAGATGGCACCCGTGTAGTAATTCAAGCCCCGGGCCAAAGTCAAATCCAGAACTACTTCATCCGGACGAGACACTCGATCCAATACAAACCGAACTTCGGACAAACCTTGAATTCCTTCTGAATCATCGCCCACCAAACGTTCCAGATACTGTAAACTTTCTTGCGTCGTTCGCTGCACAGAAAGCCAATCCTCCAGTGCGCCCAAATGGGATTCATCGGCTCCTTTTTCGCGCAATTCCTTCAATTCTGATGAAAAGCCTCCTTTCAATTGCTTGAGTGCTATATCATGTGCACTTTTTGACTGGGAAGCGATCAGGTCGGCAACGGCTTCTGCCTGAGAAAGGTCCATCTTTCCGTTCATGAACGCACGCAT
>CAYXHJ010000103.1:0-6561 GCA_964464855.1 uncultured Owenweeksia sp.
TCCAATCCCGCCAAAACCGAAAACATGCCCAAGCCCACCACCGCCCCAAAAGCGCGCGTGGTGCGGGCCAGCATCGGTGCGGCGTTGCCTTGGCCCCCGGCTTTGAAGAAAAAGGGCTCCGCCGCGTAGCGGAACGCCTGATTGAACATCACCAAAAAGATGGAGAGCTTATAAATGGCAGAATACGTCCCGACGTCGGCCAAACTGGTGTCTGCGGGCAGCAAATACTTGATGAAAAAGCGATCGGCCATTTCGTTGGCAACACCCGGCAATCCCGCCAGCAACAGGGGAAATCCAAAGACCAGCATTTGACGCCAGACGGCCCCATTGAAAGACGGAAGACGAATGGCGCGCCACTCCGGCCACAAACACAAAAGCATGAACACGGACGCGCCTAAGTTGGCCACCAATACCCACTGCACGGTGTGGGCGTCAAACGCCGGGTTGTGGGCCGGGTACCATTGATAGAAGAACAGGTTGAGCGCAATGTTGACCAGGATCAATCCGGTTTTAATGGCCACAAAGCGCGCCGCTTTTCCTTGAGCGCGGAGCCGTGCAAAGGGAACCGCCGCTACGGCCTCAAACGCCACAATGAGGCCCATGCCCAAGACCAATTCCGGCCGACTGCCGTACCGCAAAACCTCGGCCAGAGGTTTGTAGAACAAGCTCATTATCAGCAAGAAAAAAACCGTAGTTCCCAATATGGACAGCAGCGAGGTACTGTACACGGACTCGGAATTGGCGTCTGCCCGCTGGCTGAAGCGAAAATAGGCCGTCTCCATCCCGTAGGTGAGCACTACCATCAAAAAAGCAATGAAAACGTACAAATCCGAATAGGCCCCGTACTCCGACTTGGGGAGAACGGCCGTATGGAGCGGGGTGAGCAAAAAATTGAGTAAACGGGCCACTATGCTGCTCAGGCCATAGAGCGCAGCATCCCCGACGAGTTTTTTAACGGTGCCCACGGGGTAAAAGTACGAACTGAAGAAGATGGGCTCGCTGTTTGGGATCGCGCAATCGTTTGAAGAGGCTCAGAAATCAAGGACCAACCCGCCCCCAACTGCAAGGACCACCTCCCTCCGTTCGTTGTTTCGGTAACAAAAATAAAAAAATTACTTAGTGTACGGTGCACACTTTGAAAAATTATTCTATATTTGCCCTGTTGGATAGGTTTTTCTGAGCTGTTTCGACACAAGGGTTAGAGAAACGTCGCCTTTTGGGCGGCGTTTTTCGTTTTTTAACAATTTGGTAACCGAAGCAACAGTGTGCTTATCGCGGTTCCGTATCGGGGACTGTTCGGAGGCATTCTCGCCCATCCCTCGCGCGCGCAGTATCTTTGCGCTCTATGGACTCTTCTGCTTCCAACGCCCCGCAGCCCGTGGGGCTGTACCCCGCCGCCCGCAAAGTGGGCAACCTGCTGTTTGTTTCGGGCATCGGTCCCCGTTTGCCCAAAAGTGCGCCGGCGGCTTCCAGTGTTCCGGGCCTCGTCTTGGACGCGGCTGGAAACTACCAATCCTTTGATTTTGAGGCCCAAGTACACAGCGTTATGGCCAATGTTCGAACCGTTTTGGAAGAAAATGGGGCGCAATGGTCTGATCTAGTGGATGTTACTGTCTTTTTGACCGATATGCGTCGCGACTTCTCCACCTTTAACCGGCTGTACGCCGAGTATTTTGCGGATGTAAATCCGCGCCCGTGCCGCACCACGGTGGAGGTTGGCGCCTTGCCTACCCCCATTGCCGTTGAATTGAAAGTGATCGCCGTGCTGCCATGAAAACGCACTACCCGGAATACACCCAGTTGGACCTCGCTGCCGTACAGCGGGAGGTGCTGACCCAATGGGAAGCTGAAGAAACGTTTGCGCAAAGTTTGGCGCAACGCGCCGATGCCCCGTCTTTTGTCTTTTACGAAGGGCCGCCTTCCGCCAACGGATTGCCCGGCATTCACCACGTAATGGCACGTACCCTCAAGGACGCTTTTTGTCGGTACAAAACCCAGCGCGGGTACCGCGTGGACCGTCGGGCCGGATGGGATACGCACGGGTTACCGGTGGAACTGGGTGTGGAAAAAGAGTTGGGCATCACCAAGGAGGACATTGGCAAAACCATCACCATTGAAGCGTACAACGCCGCGTGCCGCAAGGCCGTGATGCGGTACACCGGCATTTGGAACGACTTGACGCGGCAAATGGGGTATTGGGTGGACCAAGAAAACGCCTACGTCACCTACAAGACGCCGTACATCGAATCCGTTTGGTGGCTGCTTTCCCAGATCTACAACAAGGGTTTGCTGTACAAAGGATACACCATTCAACCGTATTCACCCGCTGCGGGTACGGGGTTGAGCTCCCACGAGTTGAACCAGCCCGGTTGCTACAAAGACGTAACGGATACGAGCGTTACGGCACAGTTTGCCGTGGTGCCAACGGACCAAAGCCGTGGGCTGTTTGGAGACGCCTCCGTTCATTTACTGGCTTGGACCACCACCCCGTGGACCTTGCCGTCCAACACGGCGTTGACGGTGGGGCCAGACATTGAATACAGCCGCATTGCCACAGAAAATCCCTACACGCATTTGCCGGTGGAGGTGGTGCTGGCCACTGCATTGGTACCCAACTACTTCAAGGCAGAGGATGAGGGTTCGGTTTGGACCCGACGCAGCACGCATTTGGGCTCCGAATTGGTGGGCCTGCGGTACGAGCAATTGCTGCCGGGGGCCTTGCCCCACGAAAATGCGGACCAGGCTTTTCGGGTGATACCGGGCGATTTTGTGACCACCGAGGACGGAACCGGCATCGTGCACACGGCGCCCACTTTTGGCGCAGACGACGCGCGGGTGGCCGCAGCCGCCGGAGTGCCCCCCCTGTTGGTGTTGAACGAGGACGGCGATCCCGTGCCTTTGGTGGATTTGCGCGGGCGTTTCATCGCGCAAGCAGGCGGTTCTTGGGCCGGAAAATTTGTTAAAAACGCCTACTACTCGGAAGAGGAGGCGCCCAAGCTCAGCGTGGACGAAGAAATCGCCATCCAGCTGAAAACCGAAAACAAGGCGTTTAAAGTACAGAAGTACGTTCACAGTTATCCGCACTGCTGGCGGACGGACAAGCCGGTCCTGTACTACCCGTTGGACAGCTGGTTCATTCGAGCCACCGCGGTTAAGGAGCGTATGCAGGCCCTGAACCACACCATCCAGTGGAAACCGGCCAGCACGGGAACCGGTCGGTTTGGGAATTGGCTGGAATCGCTGAACGACTGGAACTTGAGTCGCTCGCGGTACTGGGGTATTCCGTTGCCCCTGTGGAGCACCGAAGACGGCAAAGAGACCGTTTGCGTGGGTTCCTTGGAGCAGCTGAAAGAAGCACTGGATGTTTCCGTAGCGGCCGGTCACATGGCCTCCAATCCTCTGGCTCATTTCACCCCAGGGGATTTTTCCGCGGCCAACTACGACGCCGTGGACCTGCACCGTCCGCACGTAGACGAGTGGATTCTGACTTCTCCTTCCGGCAAGCCCATGCGCCGCGAAACGGATTTGATTGACGTTTGGTTTGACTCCGGGGCGATGCCCTTTGCGCAACTGCACTATCCCTTTGAAAACAAAGAGGCGGTGGACGGAGGTGCGGCCTTTCCTGCGGATTTCATTGCCGAAGGCGTGGACCAAACCCGCGGTTGGTTCTATACGTTGCACGCCATTTCCACGCTGGTCAAGGATTCGGTGGCTTACAAAAACGTCATTTCCAACGGCTTGGTCTTGGATAAGAACGGCCAAAAAATGTCAAAACGCTTGGGCAATGCCGTGGATCCGTTTGCGGCCATGGACACCCACGGGGCGGACGCGGTGCGCTGGTACCTGCTGACGAATGCCCAGCCCTGGGACAACCTGAAGTACGATCCAGACGGTGTTACGGAAGTTCAACGCAAGTTTTTTGGAACCCTGTACAACACCTACGGTTTTTTTGCGCTCTACGCCAACGTGGATGGCTTTGATCCCCGCGAAACTCCTGCCGTGCCCGTTATGGACCGCCCGGAAATCGATCGCTGGATTTTGAGCCGACTGCAGTCTTTGGTGGCTGAAGTGACCGAACACATGGACCAGTACGAGCCCACCAAGGCCTACCGGCCGGTTCAGGAGTTCGTGACGGACCACCTGAGCAATTGGTACGTGCGGCTGTGCCGCAGGCGGTTCTGGAAGGGCGAAATGGGCGCAGACAAGCGCGCGGCCTACCACACGTTGTACACCTGTTTGGACACCGTCGCGCGGCTCATGGCGCCGCTGGCACCCTTCTACGCAGACCGGTTGTACCAAGACCTGAACGGCGGCACCAGCGTGCACTTGTCCTCGTTTCCCGAGGCGGATGCCGCACAGATTGACGCCGCATTGGAAGCGCGTATGGATTTAGCTCAAGGACTGACCAGCTTGGTGTTGAGCGTGCGCAAACGCACCAAAATGCGCGTGCGCCAACCGTTGGCCAAAATGCTCGTCCCGGTGCTGAGCGAGGAGCGTCGGGCCGAATTGGCGGCCATCACACCGCTCGTATTGGCGGAAGTCAACATCAAAGAGTTGGTGCCCGTAACGGCGGAAAGCGGCGTGTTCACCAAAAAAGCCAAGGCCAACTTCAAGGCATTGGGACCCAAGGCCGGTGCCTCCATGAAAGACGTGGCCGCGGGAATCGCTGCCTTGAGTCCAGAAGCGTTGAGTGCTTTGGAAACCAGCGGTTCTTGGACCCTTGAGTTGCCCAACGGTTCCTTTGAATTGACGCCGGAGGACGTGGAAATCTCCACGGAAGTGCAGGCGGGTTTGGAGGTGGCTTCCGAGCGCGGCCTCACCGTGGCCGTGGACACCGCCCTCACTCCGGAATTGGAAGCCGAAGGTTGGGCCCGGGAAACCGTAAACCGCATTCAAAACCTCCGAAAAGATTCCGGATTGGAAATTACGGACCGAATTTCGCTCTGGGTACAAGCTCCAAGCACCCTTCAGGAGGCCTTGATGGCGCATGCGGAATGGGTTGCGTCCGAAGTTTTGGCGGTTCGTCTGGCGTGGGATTTGCAGGGCATTCCCTCATCTGCCGTTCCGGTGGACGTGGAGGTAGAAGGTTTAACGTGCCAAGTGGTGTTGGAAAAGGCGTAACTTTTTTATCTTCACCGCTTCCTAAACCGAATAACCCCAAAAGCTGCCATGGCCGAAACCCAAAAAATCCGCTATTCCGACGCCGACTTGGAAGAGTTTCGTTTGTTGATTGTGGACAAAATTGCCAAGGCCGAACAAGACCTCGGCCTGTTGCGCGAGCAGTTCGCCAACAATTTGAACAACGGAACGGACGACACGTCGCCCGTATTCAAGAGTTTTGAAGAGGGGTCGGAAACCATGAGCAAGGAGGCCAACGCCCAATTGGCCGCCCGGCAAGAAAAGTTCATTAGAGACCTGAAAGCAGCATTGCTGCGCATTGAAAACAAAACCTACGGCATTTGCCGCGAGACCGGCCAACTCATTGGCAAGGACCGGCTGCGTTTGGTTCCGCACGCCACCCTGAGCATGGATGCCAAGAAAAAACGATAAGTGAATTCCATACCCCGAGGACCCCTAGCCCTGATTGGCCTTTTGTTGCTGGCCGATCAGACGTTGAAAATATACATCAAGACCCATTTCGCCTTTGGCGAAAGTGTGGAAATACTTCCCTGGTTTCACCTGCACTTCACGGAAAACCCCGGTATGGCGTTTGGAATGGAATGGGGCGGAACCACCGGTAAACTCATCCTTTCCCTTTTTCGGGTATTGGCCATTGGATTCATTGGCTGGTGGGGCTGGAAAGAGTGGCGCAGCTACCGCGCGAACTGTTTAGAATGTGGTTTTTGGTCTGCACCCTTGTTGGTGTACTCCATTGCGTTGATTTTCACGGGCGCGCTGGGCAACGTACTGGACAGCGCCTTCTACGGGGTGCTTTTTGACCGCGGAATGACCTACGTGCCCCTATTTGAATCTTGGGTCCCCTACGGCGGAATCGCAGAATGGGGGGGCGGATATGCGGCTCCCTTGATGGGCAATGTGGTGGACATGCTGTACTTCCCGTTGGTGGATACCCAGTGGCCCGATTCCTTTCCCGTTTGGGGCGGTGAACGCTTGGTCTTCTTTCGACCCATTTTCAACCTGGCCGATGCCGCAATCTCAACCGGCGTAGGTCTGTACGTCTTGACCCAATGGAAAAAACAACCCGAATGATGCGTTCTGCTGTTTTTGTTCTGGGCTTCCTTTTCTGGAGTCTGGGGGCGTGGGGACAGTCGGCCTGCGAACTGCCGCTGAACGCCTCCCGCGAGAACATGATGCACCACATTGAATATTTGTCGTCGGAGGAGCTGGAGGGGCGCTATCCGGGGACCGAAGGTGCCAAAAAAGCGCGACAATACCTTGCGCACGTGCTGCGCGAAAACGGGGCTTTGCCCGCCGTAACCGACGACGGTTCGCAGTGGTTCACTGTGGCGCGGCTGGCGTCGTTCCCTGCAGACCGAAACTCTGCAGTGCCTTTAAAAACAGGCGTCGCGCTGAAAAAAACCTTCCCGCATCCGCACACCG
>CAYXHJ010000104.1:0-6508 GCA_964464855.1 uncultured Owenweeksia sp.
CCAGGGGAAGCGGTCTACTGGAATCAATTACCGGCCGTTTTTGAAGCCGTTGGAATTCCCTTGCCGGTATTCAAGCAACGTTCGGGAGCCACCTGGCTCAGCGCTAAAGCGGCACGCGCCTGGGCAAAGTCCGAGATGGATTGGACCGACTTAGTAGCCCAAGCGCCCAACGAGCGTCAGTCCCTGCAAGAAGCTGCAGAAACCGCTACTGAAGGCCAATGGAGTACGTGGCAAACGGCCATTGATCAAGGATTTCGGGACTTGGCGGCGCAGTCGCGTGCGATGAATCCCCAAATGGAAGTTTTGGCCGCTGCTTGGCGCGCCAAAATGTATCGGGAACAGCGCAAGTGGGAAGAACACGCGCGTCGGTGGGCCCGGGAAAACTCCGAAAAGGCTCAAGACCGTGTGGAGTTGGTTTTGGCCGAGGCACTTCCAGCGGGCATTCCTCAAGAACGGCGGTGGACGGCTTTGTGGGCAGAGGTCCAAGCGGGCCGAAATTTCGCACCAATGCTCGTGGAAACGTTGAATCCATGGGTATCCGAACACTTGATTTTTACCCCCAACTGATGCACTTGTTGGCAATCTTTCTCCTGGCCTTACTTGCGAGTACCCTGACCTTTTTCAGCGGTTTTGGCTTGGGAACTTTGTTGTTGCCGGCCTTTCTGATTCTTCATCCGGATCGACCCCACGAGGCCGTATTGGCGGTGGCCTTGGTTCATTTAACCAACAACCTACTCAAGGGCGGACTTACATTCCGGTGGTTGGAAGTACGACCGGCGCTTTACTTTGGCTTGAGCTCTGCCGGCGCCGCCGCAGCCGGAGCATGGGCCTTGGAGTCTTTAAACGGGGAACTGGCGCAACGGGCTATTGGCTATACGTTATTGATTTTCGCCCTTTTTGAGTTTTTGCCCACCAAGGGTACCGAACAGTCCTGGGCCACGAGACCAAGCGGTTGGTTCTTGGGTGGGTTGCTCTCTGGTTTTGCCGGTGGTTTTAGCGGGCATCAAGGAGCATTGCGCTCGTTCTTTTTGAGTCGAACGGGTTGGTCTGCGCAACAAGTTGTGGCAACCGGTACGGCCGTTGCACTTGCGGTAGACCTTTCCCGCATCCCCTTGTATTTGTGGCGCGGAGATCAATTGCACGCTGATTGGTGGCCGGTGGTAGCGTTTGGTGCTTTAGGTGCTCTATTGGGCAGTTTGTTGGGCCGACGTTTTTTGCCCAAGCTCACCTTGCGTCCGCTCCAAATTTTTGTTGCCCTGGGATTGACCCTCTTGGGCGCTCGCCTCCTTTGGCTTTCGTACCTTTGATACCATGCAAGAGACCCTGCTCATTCTGGACTTCGGTTCGCAATTTACCCAGTTGATCGCTCGTCGGGTACGCGAAATGAACGTGTACTGCGAGATTCACCCTTTTCATTCGATTCCAGAACTGCACGCTGGAATTAAAGGGGTAATCCTTTCCGGTTCCCCGCATTCCACCTTGGAACCCAACGCCCCCCATCCCAATTTGGACAACATCCGGGGCCATTTTCCGCTCTTGGGAGTTTGCTACGGAGCTCAATTATTGGCCCAAACATCGGGTGGCGAAGTCGCTCGCAGTACACACCGCGAATACGGCCGAGCGATGGTGCAAACCATTGCCCCGAACGCACAACTTTTTCAAGGCATAAGTGCCCCTTCTCAGGTGTGGATGAGCCACGGAGACACCATTGTGCGCCTTCCGGAGAACGCACACATTGAAGCCTCAACCGCAGATGTGGCTGTTGCAGCCTATCGTTTTGACAACGAGTCTACTTGGGGTATTCAGTTTCATCCGGAAGTTTATCACTCCACCGACGGTTTCCAGCTGCTGAAGAACTTTGTTTTGGGCGTTTGTGGTTTTTCTGGAGACTGGACCCCGGATTCTTTTGTTGAGGCAACCGTGGCGTCCTTGCGCGAACAGGTAGGCGAGGACCGCGTTGTTTTGGGCTTGAGCGGTGGGGTGGACTCCACCGTTGCTGCTGTGCTCTTGAGCAAAGCCATTGGCGATCGCTTGCACTGCATTTTTGTCAACAACGGCCTCCTGCGAAAAGACGAGTACGCTTCGGTCTTGAAGCAGTACGAAGGCATGGGCCTTCAGGTAAAAGGGGTCGACGCCACAGACGATTTTCTCAATCCTTTGGATGGGGTAGAGGATCCGGAAACCAAGCGCAAGACCATCGGGCGCGTTTTTATTGAAGTTTTTGACCGCGAGGCCATGGCCATCCCCGGCGTTCAGTGGTTGGGCCAGGGGACCATCTATCCGGACGTGATTGAATCCGTCAGTGTGAAAGGACCGTCGGCCACCATCAAAAGCCACCACAACGTAGGCGGTTTGCCCGACTTCATGAAGTTGAAGGTGGTGGAGCCGTTGCGCATGTTGTTCAAAGACGAGGTGCGTCGTGTTGGGGCTGCTATGGGCATTGATGCGGCTCTTTTGGGGCGTCACCCGTTCCCAGGACCGGGTTTGGCCATCCGTATTTTGGGTCCCATCACGCGCGAAAGGGTCCGGATTTTGCAAGAGGTAGACGCCTTATTCATCCAAGGTCTTCGCGACGCCGGATTGTACGATCAGGTATGGCAGGCTGGAGCTATATTGCTCCCGGTCAAGAGTGTAGGCGTTATGGGCGACGAGCGCACCTACGAGCAAGTGGTTGCCCTGCGTGCCGTTGAGTCCACCGACGGCATGACGGCTGACTGGGTTCATTTACCTTATACCTTTTTGGCGGATATTTCCAACTCCATCATCAATAAAGTACGCGGCGTCAACCGCGTGGTTTACGATATTTCGTCCAAACCACCAGCAACCATCGAATGGGAATAAGGCCAGCAACACCCCAAATTCCTTGTCTACAGCGCCTCACAAGGGCCTTGGGAGTGTTCTATTGGGTTGTTTTGACGCTTTTTGGTCCTGCAGCGGCACACGCCCAATCGCCCGTCGTAGCAGTTTGGCTTCCTTTGCAATCCGGTACCTTGGATACCTTGGGAGCTTCCGGCAAGTCCTTGGATAAAGGAACGGCCATGGCGTGGGAGTTTGCTGCCGGATTTCGCCTGTTGTCCGATTCCTTGAATTTGCCGGTCGTTTGGATCGACGAGTTTTCGAAGTCTGTTTTTCGCATCGGCAATCAAACGTTTCCCGGCTATCCCGCCTTAGCTGCGGAGTTGAATCGCACCGGCATCCGTATGGTGATTGGGCCCATGCAATCCAGCGCATCCGAGCAATTGGCCCAAATTTGGAAAGGAATTGTGGTCAATCCGGTTTCTAGAAGCACCTCCGTGGAGTCGAGAGCCAATCTTTGGGCAGCCACCCCGCGGGATAAAGATGAGGCCTACGGAATGGGGTACGGTTTGGTGGAATTGTGTTCCACCCACCAGATGCTTCCGTTTTCGGACGACAGTCCTACGGCAGGAAAGCCCATCATGAAAGAGTCTCATTTTCTTGCGGGATTTTCTGCACGAAAAAATTCAGTGGGTTCGGAGGATTTAGAGACCTTGGCACTCCCCAAAGTTCCTTGCCGCGTTTTGCCAGCAAGTTCAACCGCGCAACTTTTGAAAGCAGTAACGGCTCACCCCGCAGGGAGTCGATTGGTACTCGTGGGGTCATCCGCGGAATCACCCTCGTTGGAGCCCCGGACGTTTGTCCAAAAAGATGTGGTTTGGTCCGAAATCGAGACCTGGGATTACGCCAACCCTGATTTATACGAATGGGCCAATGCGTATGTTTCGATGTGGCGTTCGGAACCCGGTCGTTGGAGCTACCACGGGATGGCCGTAGCGCAATGGGTTGCTGCGCAAGTTCAGTCGGGCCAATGGAGCCAACCGGTGCCTTTGGAGACGCCTTTTAAATCCTTCCGTTGGTACCAACCGGAACCGACGTCTGGTTTTGCCAATTACGGCGTGCGCTGGGCACGTCCCTAACTTAAAATTCAAGCCATGTCAACCGCCATCGTCAAGTACACCGGATTGTTCCAAACGGAGTGCATGCACGTCCGATCTGGTAAAACCGTCGTAACGGATCCGCCCTTGGACAACCAGGGCCAAGGCGAGGCCTTCTCGCCGACTGATTTGTTGGCAACCTCATTGGGCGCTTGCATGTTGACGATTTTCGCACAAGCGGCTCAGGCCCGAAGCATTGATATTGGGCACCCTTCTTTGGAAGTGACCAAGGTAATGGCGTCCGAAGGTCCGCGCAGGGTTGCGGAAATTCACATCGGATTCCACGTGCACCAACACGTCGCTGAGCAGGATCGTTTGGTTTTGGAGCGCGCCGCTTTAGCCTGCCCAGTCGCCAAGAGCTTACACCCTGAATTGAAACAGATTACAACTTTTCATTGGAACTAAACATGGACAATAGAAATTTGATCGACGGCGGAGCTCATTTGGAGCCAGCAAATGTTTGGTCCGAGTTTGCCGGTTTGAATGCCATTCCCAGACCTTCCAAGAAAGAAGAACAAATCAGGGCTTATTTAAAGGGCTGGTTGGATGCACGCGGGATTCACTACCGCGAAGACGCCGTGGGAAACCTTTTGGCACAGAAACCAGCTTCACCCGGTTTTGAAAATCGCGTTCCAGTGGTGCTGCAAGCCCACATGGACATGGTTTGCCAACAAAACGAAGGCACGGGCCACGACTTTGAGCGCCAAGGCATTGCCATGTACGTGGACAACAGATGGGTGCGTGCACGCGGAACCACCTTGGGTGCAGACAACGGCATGGGGCTGGCCATGGGCCTAGCTCTATTGGCGGACGCCGGCGCGGTACATCCACCTCTGGAACTGCTGATAACTGTGGACGAAGAAACCGGAATGACCGGCGCCTTAGGCTTGGAAACCGGCTGGGTACAAGGAAAGTTTCTCTTGAATATTGATACCGAAGACGATCGCGAACTGACCGTGGGTTGCGCGGGCGGGATCGACGTTACGGCTGAAGGCTCGTACACCCCGTCTCAAATTCCTTCCGGATACACCGGTTTGGAGATTCGCTTGCGCGGTTTGACCGGGGGGCACTCCGGCATGGACATCCACTTGGGGCGTGGCAACGCCAACATTCTTTCTGCCCGACTCCTGGTCGCCTTGGAAGAAGCGGCGTGTGCTCTTGTTTCTCGATGGGAGGGAGGCAGCCTTCGCAACGCCATTCCGCGTGAGGCAAAAGTAGTGGTGGCCGTAGCCACCAGTCACCTGCAAAAAGCCTTGGACTGCTTAAATCAAGTAAAACACGAGTTGACGTCAGAGTACTTACTGACAGACAGTGGTTTAATAGTTGAATGGAAAGAAGTAGAAACGCCGGAATGGAGTTTAGACCCCGCACTTCAGGGCAAACTAATCCGTGCCGTGGCAGCTGCTCCCAACGGTATCGTTCGCATGAGTCCTTCCATCCCAGGCTTGGTCCAAACCAGTAACAACGTCAGCAAGTTGGAAGTGGGCAACGGAACGGTATCCGTACAGTGTTTGACGCGTTCCAGTGTGGATTCGGAGAAAATGGCTACCGCACAAGCGTTGCGTGGGCAGTTTGCCTTAGCGGGATTGGATACTCATTTTGCCGGGTCGTATCCGGGGTGGGATCCCGCACCGGGAGGAGCGTTGGCTTCTTTGATGCGCGAAACCTACGTTTCGCTCTTTGGAGAAGAACCCCACGTCAACGCCTGCCACGCCGGATTGGAGTGTGGAATCATTGGCGAGCGTTGCCCGGGCATGGAGATGATCAGTTTTGGCCCCACCATCACCGGCGCGCACAGCCCGGATGAGCGCGTCAATATTGAATCGGTGGCGAAGAGCTTTGCGTATCTGGTTGAGGTACTTAAAAACGTCCCTACGGTTCATTAATTGGAACCGCAGCAAACATTTACGGAACGGATTGGTTAAAAAAGTATGGAAAGTTTGGGACCTCTTTTGGCCGGTATCGCCGCGTTCGTTTTGATGGAAGGTGCTGCTTGGGCGGCGCATAAATACTTGATGCACGGTTGGTTGTGGTTTCTACACGCCGACCACCACACCAAGGAACCCGGTTTTTTTGAAAAAAACGATGCCTTTTTCTTAATCTTCGCCATCCCAAGTTGGTTGTGCATCATGTTGGGGATGATGAACGACGTTTGGATTTCTGTAGGATTTGGCTTCGGTATTGCGGCGTACGGCTTGGCTTATTTTTTTGTGCACGAACTGTTCATTCACCAACGTTTTCGTTGGATCCGCAACATCGACACGGCTTATTTTCGGGCCGTTCGCCGGGTGCATAAAATGCACCACAAAGTATTGACGAAGGAGGATTCAGCCCATTTTGGCATGCTTTGGGTTCCACGGCACATGATTCGAGAAGAAGCGGCTGCCCTCAAACGGGAAAAGCAGCGGATTCAGCATCAAGTATAACATGGAGAAGTACCTGTATTTAGGGCTAATAGCCTTTACTTTTTTTGGACCTCTTTCCCGTTCGTTCGAATCCCGCATTCGGTACGTACAGTATTGGCGTTCTTTGCTGCTGGGCACGCTGGCCGTGCT
>CAYXHJ010000105.1:0-6472 GCA_964464855.1 uncultured Owenweeksia sp.
AACCCATTGGTTTGGTATTGCTGCAATTTGGCGGCAACGCCGTACCTCACGTCAAAGACCAAGCAGCAGTGGATCGCTTTGGGCGATCCATTGCGCTTCAAATCAGATTGTTTAAGGAGTGGTGCCCGGACGCAGACATCGTGCTCATCGGGCCGTCGGACATGTGCCGCAAAGTGGATCTGGCTTACGAGACGTTTCCCAATTTGGAGCGCGTGCGCGATGCTCTGAAAAAGGCCGCGTTTGACGAGGGAGTGGGTTATTTTGATACCTACGCCTTCATGGGCGGGGCCGGTTCCATGCGGCGGTGGGTTGAGGAAGTAAAGCCTCCATTGGCCGGTCCGGACTACATACACTTTACGCCCAGCGGTGCCCGAAAAGCGGGAGAGGGCATCCTTCGAGCCTTGGAGGCTCAATTGCAAAACGACGGAATCGATGCGCCCCTTTAGTACCCCCATGAAGCGCAGGTTCAGTAGTCTTCGTCGGTTCGCGTCGTTCGCAGGAGCGATGCTGATTTTGGCGCTACCTATGGCTGCGCAAGTAACCCCCAAGTCCGTCAATCGGTTGTGGATGCCGGAAGGGGATAGTGCTTTGAATCCGTTTTTTCGTTCCTTGGATCAATTGGTTTTTGAAGGCAATCGATCGGTAAATGTGGTGCATATGGGCGGCTCCCACGTGCAAGCGGGAATTTTGTCCGACGCCCTGAGAACCCATCTTCACGCGTGGGCCCCAGGTTTGGAAGGCGAGCGCGGATTTTTATTCCCCTATGCATTGGCGGGCAGTAACAACCCCGCTACGTATGGTGTTCTGTACGGAGGGACGTGGAAAGGACAGCGTTGTGCGGTGCCGCAGCACAAGGGACCTTGGGGCGTCAGCGGTATTCGTGCAGTCACCCAAGATCCCGCCGCCTGGTTTGCACTCTTTGGTAAAATACAGCCGTACACGTACCGCGTTGCGCGTGTTTTCTACCGCACCGCGGATACCTCCTATGTCCCGGAATTTTGGCCCCAACCGGACTCCGTGGTGGTTCGGTCCGATTTGGGTGCCGTGGAGGCTCATTATACCACCGATCAGGATACCGTACGGGTTCGTTTGCGTAAAACTGCTTCCGAGCAGCGTTTTTTTTCCTTGGAGGGGGTTCAATTGATTCGGGACAGCGTTGGGCTGAAGTACCACGCCATTGGTGTGAACGGGGCAGCAACGCACTCGTACTTAAAATCGGACCGAGCGGCACAGCAATGGCCGGCGCTCGCCCCAGACCTCGTCATCTTTGGAATTGGCATCAACGACGCTCACGTGCCGTATGGAAACTTCGACACCGTTGCGTACCGCATTCGTTACGAAGCCATCATGGCGCAAATTCGTGCGGTTAATCCGTCCTGCTCTTTTGTGTTTTTGACCAACAACGACTGCTTGTACAACGGTTCGGTCAACCGACACACCCCTTTGGTGGTGGAGACGATGTACCGGTTGGCACGTCGCAACCGCGCCGCAGTATGGGATTTTCACGCGCTCATGGGCGGTCAAGCTTCCATATACACCTGGATTCGTTTGGGCTTGGCCAACCGGGACGGCATTCACCTCACCAAGGAAGGATACATCCTTCAAGCTCGGTGGTTGGATGAAGCCTTGGAAGCCGCCTACCACGACTATTTAGCGAAGAACTCATGAGTGAATTTTTGCAGCATTTAGCCTTTGACCCCAGCAGACCGCTCAACTTTGCGAGCCTGTTTTTTTGGGGCTACTTTGCCGTGGTTCTGGTTGGTTTTGCATTGATTCACAAGCGTTTGGCGTGGAGAAATGCGTACCTTTTTTTGGTCAGTATCTACTTTTACTACAAAACCAGTTATTTCTTTTTCTTCCTCCTCTTGTTCTCCACGGGGGTGGATTACACGTTGGCTCGTTGGTTGGAGCGCGCGGCGCGTCAACCGCTTCGTGTGGCCCTCGTTGCGGCCAGTGTGGCAATCAATTTAGGCGTACTGTTCTACTTCAAGTACGTTTATTTTTTTGCCGACGCCATCAAGGATTTAGCCGGAATTGATTGGCGCCCCATTCCGCATTATGCACTTTGGTCCAATGCCCATTTTGGTACGGATTTTCCCATCGACCGCATTGCCCTTCCGGTGGGCATTTCGTTCTATACCTTCCAGTGCATATCCTATACAGTTGATGTCTATCGACGTCAAATTCAAGCAGTTAAAAATCCATTGGATTTTGGATTTTACATCAGTTTTTTCCCCCAATTGGTGGCCGGCCCCATTGTGCGCGCATCGGACTTCATTCCCCAGCTGTACCAACCGTACTCGGTAGACCGTAAAACCTTTGGTTTGGGTCTCTTTTGGGTATTGAATGGATTGCTGAAGAAGGTTTTTTTGGCAGATTACTTAGCCGTTAATTTCATCGACCGCGTTTTTGCGCAGCCCACTTTGTATTCAGGAGTGGAAACCTTACTAGCCCTTTTTGGCTATTCCTTGCAGGTGTACGCAGATTTTTCCGGGTATACAGATGTGGCCATTGGCCTAGCGCTATGGATGGGTTTTAGCTTGACCAAAAACTTCAATTCTCCTTATAAGGCGGCCAATGTCGGTGAATTTTGGCAACGCTGGCACATGTCCTTAAGCGGTTGGTTGAAAGACTACGTGTACATCCCGCTGGGTGGAAATCGTTCCGGTTCATGGATGTCGTACGTATTGGCTTTCTTGGTGCTTTTTGGGGTGGCTGTGGCTGTGGACGCGTACTGGGTTTCGGGCGCTTTGGCCGTGCTGGTGGGGCTTTTTTACTTGGGATACCGACGCTCGCCGGCGTTCCGTAAAAACGTCAATACGAACATTAACGTGCTATTGACCATGCTTTTGGGTGGTTTTTGGCACGGGTCCTCTTGGAATTTTGTTCTGTGGGGAGGGCTGAACGGTGCCGGATTGGTGGTTCACAAATACTGGAAGCGCATCCGACCTTACAACGCCGAGCATTGGTTTGCCCGCATTGCGGGGGTTCTGATCACGTTTGTTTTTATTACGTTTACACGCATCTGGTTCCGTGCACCTACTTGGGATGGCGCGATGGAAGTCGTAAGCCGAATGACCACGAACATGCAGTGGAACTTACTGGACGATGTAGTCCTTGGTTTTTGGAAACCCATGTTGGTATTCGCTGTGGGCATGGGCATTCATTGGATTCCAGAGCCCATCAAAGCGGCCTACAGAAGGCGATTTGCTCGGGCATCCGTTTGGGCCCAAGCGGGGATTTCCGTTCTGGCGGTTTTGTTCCTCTATCAGGTCATGACTGCGGACGCACAGCCCTTTATTTATTTCCAGTTTTAAGCGCATTAATCGGGTCGACTGAAACGCCTTCGTTTGCTGCACTACTCGTTTTGAGTCGCCAATAGTTCCGATAAATGATTGCGATTTCATCGATTTCGCGCGCATAGCGCCTACCGGGACTCCGCAGAATCGATTCCACATGACCGTACCAACGAGCCGGGTCCAAGCCCTTAACCCGCGCGCGCTGATGGGCCCGAATCACCGGTGCTGGCCCGGTATTGTAAGAAGCCAAAACAAAATAGAGACGGTCAGGAGCAGGCACTTTTCGCTCCGCCCAAAATCGATCCAAATAATGCAGGTAGTTGATTCCAGCGCGCAAATTCCCCTCGGGATGGTACAGATCGGTTCCTTTGGGCACAAATTTTTTACCCGTACGGGGCATGAGCTGCATCAAGCCAACAGCGCCTGCTGGAGAGACCACCAACCGTTTAAATCGACTTTCTCGATACGCTACCGCCAATACCAAGGGGGCATCGTACATGCCCGTGGGATCAGCCCATTTTAAGGCCCAGGAATCGACGGTACTGATTTTAAAGTTAGCAGGCCGCAAAGATCCTTGTGCATAGTGCGTTTGGAACCAGTGTCGGTACTTTCGGCTGGATTTTTTCCCCGCCAACCAAGTTGAAATTTGTTCTTCCAACCCCACACTTTCGGCTCTAAAGGCCCATCCAACGGCTACTTCGGTACCGGAGAGCACTCCTGTGAATCCTTTTCTATTTTTTCTTTTCCAAGCCAAGGCCATCCACTTGGGAGCAACCGCCAGTTGGGTTGTTCGCTGCAACGGTTCGTTCAAAAGCTCGGCAAACAAATTGGAGGCAGTTGACGAAGTCACGTAAACGCCACCGTCGGATTCCGCCCATTTCGCCAACTCGGTATTGTACGGCGATTCGCCCAAGGCCACTAAGGTGTCGCCCGGAATGATCGATTCCCGTTCGTTGGACATCCAATACAGGGGTCCTTTCCACAGCGGAATTCCAAATCGCATGCCCACGGCATCTTGTGCCAATAAATTGCCGCAAGCTACGTCGGCTCGCCCTTGGCGTACGCTGTCCAATGCAGCAAGTCGGGTAGGGGCAAAGGTGATCTCCAACCTGAGTTGGGCGTCGTCCGCAAACCAACGGAGCAACTGGTAGTCAAAACCCGTCGGTAGGCCTTCTTGAATGCGAAATACCCCAAAATCAGGTACCAAAACGGCTCTTAAACGTCCCGGTTCCCGCAAGCCGGGAAGAAAAAGGGCATCGCGGTCGTCCCGATCGGACCACCGGTTATCGGCCCAAAACACCAGTCCAAGTGCCGCAAAAAGTCCGATAATCAGGCGCTTTTTCACACCGAAAGGTAATCAAAATCGGTCCATTGAGCCGTACTTTTGCACCATGTTAGGCCTCAAGCTTCCGACCGATCCCCGTTGGGCCTCTGCCGCACAGCACCATTTGGAAGACTTGCTGACGGACCACGCGTACTGCGAACAAAAGGCCGCTTCCACCGCGATTTCACTGTTGATTACGTACCCCGAACACACCGAATTGGTTCGCGAAATGGCCGCCTTAGCGCGTGAAGAAATGAGCCACTTTGAAATGGTTCATCAACTCCTAGTGAAGCGCGGGTTTGTGTTGGGAAGGGAACGCAAAGACGAGTATGTGGCGGCCCTGCAGCAGTATTTTCCCAAGACCAAAGACAGAAATTTGCGGTTGATTCATCGGTTGTTGGTAGCCGCCTTGATTGAGGCCCGCAGTTGTGAGCGATTTCGCATTATTTCTGAAACCCTACAAGACGAAGAATTGGCCCGGTTTTACCGCGGATTGATGGCTTCCGAGGCCGGACACTACACCCTTTTTCTCCGGTTGGCCCGCGATACAGCTGGACGCGATCAAGTAGATCCTCTGTGGGAGGGATTGCTGGAATACGAGAAGAATTTAGTGGCATCTTTTGAACGCCCGCAACACATACACGGATAACTTAAAGAATCAATACACCCTCATGGAATCCTTAAAAACTACAGCCCTTACGGACATTCACCGCTCCATGGGAGCCAAAATGGTACCGTTCGCAGGCTACGAAATGCCGGTTCAATACGCCGGTCTTTTGCACGAACACCACGCCGTACGCAACGCGGTGGGTTTGTTTGACGTTTCCCACATGGGTGAATTCACCGTGGAAGGCCCAGGGGCGCTGGACTTTCTGCAGTACGTCACCAGCAACGACGTCTCCAAGTTGGTTCCCGGCAAGGTGCAGTACTCCTGCCTGCCCAATTCAGACGGAGGAATTGTGGACGATTTATTGGTGTACTGCCGCGGCGAACAGCGGTATCTACTCGTGGTAAACGCTTCCAACATCGACAAAGACTGGGCTTGGCTGCAGCAATGGGCTCCCCAATTTGACGTGCGCATGGAAAATCAATCCGAGCAGTGGTCATTATTGGCACTGCAAGGTCCCCATGCGGCGTCTTTGCTTCAGCCGTTCACGTCCACAGATTTAACCTCCTTGGCCTACTACACCTTCACCGAAGGAGACCTCATGGGCTACTCGGGCGTCATTCTATCGGCAACCGGGTACACGGGAGCGGGTGGCTTTGAATTGTACCTGCCCAACGACGCTGCTGAAACCGTTTGGAAGGCTTTGTTGGACGCCGGCGCCGTACCTGCAGGTTTGGGTGCACGAGACACCCTGCGTTTGGAAATGGGCTATTGCCTCTACGGCAACGACATCGACGATACCACCAATGCCTTGGAGGCCGGCTTGGGCTGGATCACGAAATTCAACAAGGATTTCATACAGAAGCCTCATTTAGAAACCATCAAAGCAAACGGCGTGGAACGCAAGCTGGTGGGTTTTGTGCTGACCGATCGCGGCGTGGCGCGGCACGGATATCCCATAGTAGACGAGTCCGGTGCTGCTGTTGGTATCGTCACCTCCGGTTCACCATCGCCAACTTTGGGTCAGTCCATTGGCTTGGGTTACGTCCCCGTAGCCAGCAGTACACCCGGAAGCAAGATTTATGTTGAAGTTCGCAACCAGAAGTTAGCAGCGGAGGTAGTGAGCTTGCCCTTTTTGAAAAAAGCATGAGCGAACAAAGTCTGCCATTGCCGGCCCTAGACCACGTTGATCGGCAAATTCTATTGGCGCTCTTGGACGACGCGCGCACTTCCTACACCGAC
>CAYXHJ010000106.1:0-6446 GCA_964464855.1 uncultured Owenweeksia sp.
TTGCGCCGCCACTACATCGGCTTGGTGCGCGGAACCTCCAAGTCCACAGCCTTTTACACGAATTCTTTTCCGGACCGTGCCTTGGTGGAATTACTCAGCGAGAAGCGCACCGGTCCTTTTGGTACGGCCCTGAAAAGCTATGTAGAAACCTTTGGATTTCAGAAAGTTCCTGCTTCAAAGTTGCCGGAAGAATTGAATGCCTCCGGAGATTTGGAGGTTTGGGTGTTGCGGCACGAGCACCAAACCACGCAAGAACCTGCGCCCGCCCGTTTGGTGTTGGTGGTCCGCAGCGACGTGGCTTTGGCTGCGGTGGTCCATGCAGACGGTCCCTTGCCGTTGCCCAAACTGAAAGAAACCCGTACCCTGTCCAGCGGCAGCTACCACTACTTTGCCAAGCCCGCCAAATCCTTTGCGGAAGGGTTGGAGCTGGCCGTGTATGGATTGTCTGCTTTGGAGTCTGCAGACGAATAATAGAAGGTCATGCGGTACTTTGTTCTCTTTTTTCTTTTTGCGGTTCTGGGGTCGTGCGACCCCTACGCCAACAAAACCGTTGTGCATTTTTTTGAAGTTCAAGACGCGCACAAAGAGGTTGCCTTTTACGCCCCCGACGGCACCCGCACCACGGCAGGATCCGCTCAGGATTTGGGCAAAGACGGAAAAATTGTCTTGTTCGACGACAACACCGGTTACTGCACCTCCGTAGCCCTCAACGGGCACGGAAAGCGCCAAGGTCTGACGTATACCATGCTATGGGCCACGGGCCGCATCCGGCTGGATTTTGACTCCAACCCGCTGCGTACCCTTTTCCTGGAACCCCTCCCTACCGTACCCCCGGGTCCGGCCTTTTGGTGGACCGCTTCAGAGGATTTGGGATACGACGGAACCGGAACGCGCAGTGCAGTCGAAGTGCGTTTGCTCCTGGAGGATTTGGCGCAATGATGGTCCAATACCGCCGAATAGCCCCGGAAGAGGACCGTCGGCCCGGATGGTCCCTGCCGTAAACGATCCGCTCCACGGTACGAACCGTCCGCAGTAGAAGGAATTTTAGCCGAACGTAACTAGGGCGTAGGTCTTTTTGCCCCTTTGCAGCAGCAGGTACCGGTCGTTGAGTAAATCGGAGGTTGTGAAGGAAGACTCCAGGTCAACTTTGTGCTTGTTTACGGCAATTCCGCCGCCCTGAAGGAGGGTGCGGGCTTCGCCTTTGGAAGCGGCAAACCGCGTGTGGGTGGCCAACAATTCAATCACCGGGATTCCGTCGGACAAGGCGTCGCGGGAGGCGGTGAATTGCGGCACGTCCTTGAACACGTCCAACAAGGTAGCTTCGTCCAAGCTGCGCAGGGCGTCCGCGGTGGCGTTGCCAAACAGGATTTCAGAAGCTTCTTGAGCCCGACGCAAGGCGTCGGTACTGTGGACGCGTGCCGTGATTTCCTCGGCTAAAAATTTCTGAAGGGCGCGCTGGTGCGGGGCTTGGGCGTGTGTGGCCTCCAAAGCCTCAATTTCTTCGCGCGGAGCCGTGCTGAAAATGCGCACGTATTGGGCCACATCGGAATCGGCAGCGTTCAACCAAAACTGATAAAACTGGTACGGCGAGGTGCGTTTGGGGTCCAACCAAACGTTTCCGGACTCGGTCTTGCCGAACTTGGTGCCGTCGGCCTTTTTGATCAAGGGCGTGGTGAGGGCGTAGGCCTCGCCTCCGTCCATGCGTCGGATCAATTCCGTGCCGGTGGTGATGTTGCCCCATTGGTCCGACCCGCCCATCTGCAGCTGCACGCCGTGGTGCTTCCACAGGTAGTAAAAGTCGTAGCCTTGAATGAGTTGGTAGCTGAATTCCGTGAAGCTGATGCCTGTTTCCTGCCGCGATTTCACGGAGTCCTTGGCCAGCATGTAGTTGACGGTGATGTGCTTGCCCACGTCGCGGATGAAGTCCAAAAAACCAAAGTCTTTGAACCACTCGTAGTTGTTCACAATTTGGGCGCCGTTGGGCCCTCCAAATTCCAAAAACTTCTCCAGTTGTGCGCGTTGACCGCTGAGGTTGTGTTGCAAGGTATTGAAATCCAGCAGTTGACGCTCGTCGGATTTGAACGACGGATCGCCCACCATCCCCGTAGCACCGCCCACCAGGGCAATGGGCTTGTGGCCAGCCCGTTGGAAGTGAACCAAGGTCATGACCTGCACCAAATTGCCTACTCCCAGCGAGTCCGCGGTGGGGTCAAAGCCAATATACCCTTTCTTGCCCGGTTGTTCGAGCAACTTATCCACGCCGGGCATGCTGTCGTGCAGCATGCCGCGCCACTTGAGTTCTTCCAAAAACGACATGGGGCAAAGGTACGTTTTGGGCGCGGGGCTGCGAATAAATTTACCCCAATCGGGTGGTTCGTGCCCTACTTTTGCTTTATGGAACACCGGGTCTTGGTGGTAACGGGCGCCTCAGGCACCCTTGGAGCGCATGCAGTTTCCGCGGCAGTGGGAAGCGGACGCTGGAATCGGGTAGTGGGTTTGTATCGACGCCCGGACAGCCTGCGCACCACGGAAAAAGCCCTTGAGCCGGCGGTTTTTGCAGCGGTTGAATGGCGTTCTGTGGATTTACTTGATTCCGTGGGCGTAGAAGAAGCGTTGGCCGACGGTACCCATCTGATTCACGCAGCGGCCCGCGTTGGGTTTGCACCACAAGAATATCCGGCCATGCTTCGGGACAACCCGCGCACGGCAGAATTGGTGTTCAACCAGGCCCTTCACCAGGGCATGCGCGCAGCGGTGCACGTTTCGTCCATTGCTGTATTAGCGGATAAGCCGGATCGCTCCATGTACGGCCACTCGAAGGCGGCTTCGGAGCAAGAAGTGTTTCGCAATTTCGCTGAAGGATTGCCGGTTTCCGTTCTGCGACCGGGCGTTATTTTGACTCCGCCCCTGTGGGAAGAGGGCAGCAGTCGTTTGGTTCGTACGGCAGCGGCGGGACTGCCTTTTGCGTCGCCCGGTTCCACGGGTTGGGTGGACGCGCGGGATGTGGCAGCAGCGGCGCTATCGCTGTTGGAAGATTTGGATGCCAAAGGCATGGATTCGGAAGCAGCGGGCCAAGCGTACGTTGCGGTAGGCGCGAATCACTCGTTTGCCCGGGTGTTTCAGGATTTGGCTCAAGCATTTGGCGGACGTCCGCCAAAACGCATTGCCTCGGCTGGAATGCTCGGTTTTGCTTGGCGCGCGGAGGCCGTACTGGCTCGATTGACCGGCCGTTTGCCCCGGATCACGCGGGACAGCGTGCGCGCAGCACTAGCCAACCACACCTACGACGGGCGTTCGTTGCAGGCTTTTCTGCCCGACGGTGCCTATACCCCCTGGGAACAGACCGTGGCCAATTTGCTGCGGGAGCGCCTGTGAACCGTATGGCGGATCTATTTGCAAAAGAAACTGGCTCAAACCTACCCGATGGGTTTGAATACATTCCTGATTTTCTGACGTTTGAAAAACATAATTCGCTTTATTTGGGGTTGCGCGAAGCGGATTTTTGGCGGCAAGAGCCCATCCGAATGTTTGGCAAATGGGTGATGCAGCCGCGCCTGACCGCCTATGTGGCGGATGCCGGTGCGGGGTACGCTTATGCAGGTGCCGAACAAACGGTGCGGCCGTGGACGCCAGAATTGCGGGAACTGCGCTTGTTTTTGGAACGATTTGTGGCGAGTCACCCCGACGGCATTGCCGGTCCCTTGAACGCCGTTCTGCTGAATTCCTACCGTGACGGCCAGGACGGTATGGGTTGGCATCGGGACAACGAGCCCGAATTGGGTGAGGAGCCGCTGGTGGTCTCGGTCAGTTTGGGGGCGTCTCGGCGTTTTTCCATCAAGTCCCGGTGGGGTTCGGAGCGGTGGGATTTGGTCCTGGAACCGGGCAGTTTGCTGCTAATGCACGGGCGCTCGCAGCACGATTATTTACACGCATTGCCCAAAACAACCCGGCACGTTGGGCATCGCATTAATCTAACCTTCAGAAGGATAGAGGTGGGGCATGGCGTTTGAACTGCTGGATGGAATCCCCGGAAGCGAACCGGCGCATTTCTGCCGTATCTTGGAAACATGTTTGTAGCTCCCCGTTTTCAGCGCGCTTCGGAATTCTCCAATGAATTGAAGCGTCGTGTTCAAGCGTATTTTGAATCCCGGCAAGAAGCCCACACGGGCAACTGGCATTTGTTCAGCAAAGCTTTGATTTTGCTGTCCAGCCTGGCTGCGGTGTATGTGCACCTCGTCTTTTTTACGCCGGCTTGGGGCTGGGCATTGTTGGAGTGCTTGGTGCTGGGCTTGTTTACGGCGTCAATCGGCTTCAACGTAATGCACGACGGCGGCCACGGTTCGTTCAGCGACAAGCCTTGGCTGAATGAATTGGCCGGCATGAGTTTGAACCTCTTGGGTGCCAACATCACCATGTGGAAGACCAAGCACAATGCGGTGCACCACACCTTTACGAACATTGATGGAGTGGACGACGACATTGATGCGAAGCCGTATTTGCGCTTGAGCCCGGACCAGCGTCGCTACAAAATTCACCGCCTTCAGCACTATTATTTCTGGTTTTTGTATGCCTTGCTGTACATTCAGTGGATGGCCTACACGGATTACCGCAAGTATTTCACGGGAAAGGTTGGGGACGTGCCCATCAAACCGTTGACCGTTTGGGAACACGTTTCGTTCTGGTCTTTCAAGGCCCTTCACTTGGCGATTTTTGTGGTGTTGCCCATTGTTTTTGTGGGATTTATTCCTTGGTTGGTGGGTTTTTTGGTGTACGGTTCCTTTACGGGCATTTTACTTTCCGTGGTGTTCCAGTTGGCGCATGTGGTGGAGGAAACCGCTTTCTTGGAGGCATCAGAAACGGCTCAGCCGCTCCAGTTGGAGGACGAGTTCATGGTGCACCAGTTGCGGACTACTGCTAACTTTGGTACTCGCTCGCGTTTGTTGAGCTGGTGGTTGGGCGGATTGAATTTCCAGGTGGAACACCATTTGTTTCCGCACATCAGTCATGTGCACTACCCGGCCATCAACCGGATTGTGAAGCAAGTGTGTTCTGAGTTTAAAATGCCGTACCACGAGCACCGTTATTTCGTGGGTGCATTGTGGAGCCACATGAAGCATCTGCGCACCATGGGCATGGCCGGATAAGAATTTCAGCGTTTCGACGTTTCTCTAGAAAAGGACTATTTTATGCGAGTTTGGGCAAAATGGGGCCTCATGACGGCGTTGGGTGTGGCCTTAACCGCATCCAGTAATCCGCAGCCCGCCGGACTTTTGGGCATTGACATCAGTGCCCATCAGGGGGTGGTGGAGTTTGATAAGCTGGAGGTCCAAGACAAGTTGACGGGCGAATGGGTTCGTCCACACTTTATTTACATCCGCGCTACCAACGGCGCCGGTAAACTGGACGACTATTTCAACCGGAATTGGTCGGAGTCGAAAAACCACGGTTTCAAGCGGGGTGCCTACCATTTTTACCAACCGCGCCACGACCCGCGCGATCAAGCGGAGCTCTTCGTGAAAACGTTGGGTACCACGGCAGGTGATTTGCCGCCGGTGTTGGACATTGAATGGATGCCGTCGTACACGACTCCCGAGCGCTTGCGCGCGGATTTGCACGTGTGGTTGAACAAAGTCAAGGGTCACTATGGGGTGCAGCCAATCATTTACACGAACGTTTCGTACTACCAAGATTACCTGAAGGGTTACTTCCCGGGCTACAAGTTTTGGATTGCCCATTATTCAACGACGCCGCGTCTGGATCAGCACGCGCACTTTTGGCAGTTTTCAGACAAGGGAATTGCCCGTGGAATTACTCAGAATGTGGTGGATTTGAACTACGCTGTGACGGAGTTTTTTCAGTCGCTTTAAGGGGCGAACAGCACGGGTCGGTTGCAAAAAGGCCGGCCTCCCGCAGGGAGGCCGGCCTTTTTCGTAGCGCCGGTTGCCTCGACGTACGGGAGGTCGATCAAACGTTTTCCAACATCACCCGAACCATTTCGTCCAGGTCAAAACGCGGCTGCCAGCCCCAATCGCGTCGAGCGGCGGAGTCGTCGATGCGCTGCGGCCACGAGTCGGCAATGCCTTGGCGGAAGTCCGGCGCGTAGGAAATCGTGAAACCAGGGCGGTGCGCGCGGATGGCATCGGCCAACTCAGCCGGGGTAAAATCCAATGCGCCCACGTTGTAGGCTGTCCGGTGGTTTAGGGCGTCTGCAGGCGCGTCCATCAGCTCCAGTGTGGCGCGGATGGCGTCTTCCATGAACATCATGGGCAAACGCGTGTCTGCGCTCAAAAAGGAGGTATAGGCATTGTGGGCCTTGGCTTGGTGAAAAATGTCTACGGCGTAGTCCGTGGTTCCACCCCCGGGAGGTGCGGTGTGGCTGATCAAACCCGGGTAGCGCAGGCTGCGGATGTCCAATCCCCAGGCCTTGTAGGCGTATTGGTTCCACA
>CAYXHJ010000107.1:0-2286 GCA_964464855.1 uncultured Owenweeksia sp.
CTGTTTGTATGCTGCTTCCGCTGCGGCAACCGAGCTGTCGCGCAGCGATTCTGGCGTTTTATTGGGGCGAAGGTCAGCGGTCGTTCGTACCGATTCCGGCCGTCCGACGCTGTCCTTTGTCGCGTTGCGCTCGTTGGATTGCCCCCAAACCAAAGGGCCGCATGCGATCAACGCCGCAATCCATAAAAACCATCGGGTTGCGCGCGCCATGCTCATCAGCGTTCCGCCCAGCTGCGCAACTGTTGCTCCATGCGCGCGTCAATGCTGTCCTTGCGCGTCAAACACCACTGAGCGGCGTGCAAACGGGATCGGGCGTCGCGTACCACGTACCCCAATGCACCTTGTTCGTCGCGCAAGTACTTCCGGCCTAGTGCGGTATCCACGTATTCGGTGTTGACGTCGTGTGCCAAGCTGGTGAGGCGAGCCGATCCAGCGCGTAGAACGCCCATCCAAACGCGTTTTTGTGCCTGAAACTTGAACAAGTTCTTCGCAGACCGATCCAACGTTGTTCCGTCCGACACCACCACATCCCGCTTGCTGCTGTCTGCAGCAAATGGGGCGAGCGCTTCCAAATGCATGCGAAACTCAATGAGTGCCGTTTCTACCGCCAGGCTGTCCACGCTTTCCAGGCTGTCGTGCAAGGCGTCCAAACGATTCCGCAAATTCAAAGCGTCTCGTTCAACGGCCGTTTGGCTGCAACTGGTGGCGCCCAGCATCACCGCGAAACATCCAACAATCCATTGAATTTTTCGAAAAAACATACCGTTACGCATCAATTCGGTCAAAGCCCGTGTAGGCAGCCAAGGCCGCAGGAATGCGGATGCCGTTTTCATCTTGGTGGTTTTCCAGCAAGGCCGCAACCACCCGAGGCAAAGCCAAGGCACTGCCGTTCAGCGTATGCGCCAGTTGCGTTTTGCGGTCCGACGTTCGGCGGTAGCGCAGCTTCAACCGGTTGGCTTGGTAGGTTTCAAAATTGCTCACCGAACTCACCTCCAGCCAACGCTGCTGGGCGGCAGACCACACTTCAAAGTCGTACGTCAGAGCAGAGGTGAAGCCCATGTCGCCCCCGCACAGACGCAAGATGCGGTAGGGGAGTTCCAAGGCGTCCAACAACCCCGCCACATGCTCCACCATTTCTTCCAGTCGACGGTAGGAGTCTTCCGGACGGTCGATGGTCACAATTTCGACTTTGTCGAATTGATGCAGTCGATTCAGTCCGCGCACGTCTTTGCCGTAGGAGCCCGCTTCGCGGCGGAAACAGGGGGTGTACGCCGTGTTGCGAATGGGCAGGTCGGCCTCGTCCACAATGACGTCGCGGTACAGGTTGGTGACGGGCACCTCTGCCGTAGGAATCGCGTACAAGTTGTCCGCTACCGCGTGGTACATCTGTCCTTCTTTATCCGGCAATTGGCCGGTCCCAAAGCCCGACGCCTCGTTGACAAAGTGGGGTGGCTGCACTTCCAGGTACCCTGCGGCAGTATTTCGGTCCAGAAAAAACTGGATCAATGCGCGTTGCAGGCGCGCCCCCTTGCCCAAATACACCGGAAATCCAGCACCCGTTATTTTTACGCCCAATTCAAAATCAATCAGGTTGTAGCGCGAGGTCAGGTCCCAGTGGGGCACCGCTCCAGCATGCAACTGCGGTACGGTACCCGAGGTGCGTACCACTTCGTTGTCGTCGGCGCTCTTTCCTTCGGGAACAGACGGGTGCGGGGTATTGGGCACGGTGACCAATAAGGACTGGAGTGCACTTTCCGCATCGCGAAGGACACCCTCCAAACGTTTGGCAGTATCCTTAAGTGCGGTTGATTTTTCGCGAGCAGCCTCGGCTTCGGCCTTTTGTCCGGACTTGAAAAAGTCGCCAACGGCCTTAGCCAAAAGGTTGCCTTCGGCCAGGCAGTCGTCCAGCGCCACTTGCGCCGCCCGACGTGCGTCGTCCGCCTGGATCAATTGATCCACCAAAGCGGCACCGTTTAATCCGCGTTTGTTTAATGCGGCTTCAGCCGCAGCGCGCTCGGCGCGTAGAGAGGGTAGGTATAGCATGGGGATACAAAAGTAAAAAACCCCCTGGACCATGAGGCCTCAGGGGGTAAATTCTGTGCGACGGACCTCGTTTAGGCTTCGAACGGCTGTACCGATACAAAAGACTTGTTGTCTGCCTTTTTGCGGTATACCACCATACCGTCCACCAAAGCGAACAAAGTATGGTCTTTTCCGATGCCAACGTTTTGACCGGGGTGGTGCTGGGTGCCGCGTTGGCGCACGATGATGTTGCCGGCAGTGGCC
>CAYXHJ010000107.1:2316-6419 GCA_964464855.1 uncultured Owenweeksia sp.
TTCTTAGAACTACCGACGCCCTTCTTGTGTGCCATGGATCTGCGGAGGGATTAAAGGATTATTCAGCAGCGGCCTCAGCGGCTTCTGCTTTTTTCGTTGTTTTCTTTTTGGGAGCGCTTCCGGCGCCAATGCCCGTGATGAGCAATTGGGTCAAGTACTGGCGGTGACCGTTTTTCTTGGTGTAGCCTTTGCGGCGCTTCTTTTTGAAGACGATTACTTTATCGCCTTTCAGGTGCTGCAGAACTTGAGCTTCTACGGCAACACCTTCAATAACTGGGGCGCCAACGGTTACGGTTCCGTTGTCGTCGGTCAAAAGCACCTTATCAAAAGATACGGTAGCTCCTTCTTCCGACGCCAAACGGTTGACGTACACGCGCTGATCTTTTTGCACTTTGTACTGCAGCCCTGCTATGTCAACAATTGCGTACATGATTCTTGGGTTTCTTATAGGGCTGCAAATGTACATCATTTTTTTTGAATAATGCTCACCACTGGGCAAAGTCGAACAGCAATGTGGTCAACATATCGATTTGATAACGAGCCAAACCAGCACCACGGTTTTGTCGAAGTTCAAAAAAAACATGTTTTGACGGAATTTATACAGAGGTTCTATAACAATTCGACTCGTTCCGTTCGAAAAAGCATTAAATTCGTGGCCCCTCGTAAGAAAAGCGCACGCGCGGCATCCAATGAGGCAAACGTTCAGAAACCTAATTTCCATGAAAAAAGCACTGCTCTTTGGCGCTCTTTTGGCGGTCCTGCCCCTAGCACAGGCCCAAAAGACGCAAATTGCCTTTGAGGAATACGATCTGCCCAACGGCATGCACGTCATCCTCCACCAAGACCCCACCACACCCATTGTGGCGGTATCGGTCTTGTACCACGTCGGCTCCAAAAACGAAGTTCCGGGCCGCACGGGCTTTGCCCACTTCTTTGAGCACTTGTTGTTTGAAGGGACCGAAAATATTGAGCGAGGAGAGTACATGAAACTCATCCAGGCTAACGGCGGTGCGCTCAATGCCAACACCAGCCAAGACCGCACGTACTACTACGAAATCCTGCCGTCCAATCAGTTGGAGTTGGGCTTGTGGATGGAAGCAGAGCGCATGCTCCACGCCAAAATCGACCAAGACGGTGTGGAAACCCAGCGCCAAGTAGTCAAAGAAGAAAAGCGTTTGCGCGTAGACAACCAGCCGTACGGATCCTTTACCACGGAAATGTTTAAGCGTGCGTTCACCAAACATCCCTACAATTGGGTACCCATCGGTTCGATGGAAGACTTAAACGCGGCACAGCTCAGCGAGTTCATCGATTTTTATAAACGTTTTTACGTGCCCAACAACGCAACGTTGAGCATCGCAGGTGATTTTGATCCCGCGCAGGCGAAGGCTTGGATTGCGAAATACTTCACGGATATTCCCCGCGGACCTCAAGTAGTTCAACCCAACGTAGAAGATCCGTTGGTGGCTTCCGTGGTTGACACAGTTTACGACAACATTCAAATCCCTGCCGTATTTGCCGGTTACCGCATGCCGGGTGAAACCCACCCCGATGCGTACGCCATGCAAATGCTGACGTCGGTTTTGTCCAGCGGAAAGTCCTCTCGCCTCACCAAGCGCATGGTGGACGAAGACCGCAGTGCCCTTCAGGTGCAAGCCTTTCCGTTTGCCCTGGAGCAAAACGGCGTGTTCATCGCCTTGGCTTTGGCCAACGGTGAGAACACCACGGGAGCCCTACTCACCACCATCGAGGAAGAAATTGCGAAGCTCCAAAAAGACCTCATCAGCGAAACGGAGTTTGCCAAAGTCCTGAATAAAATCGAAGCGGATTTTGTCACCAGCAACGGTTCCGTTGCCGGAATTGCAGAAAGTTTGGCCAATTACCACGTGTACTACGGGGATGCCAACCTGATCAACACCGAAATCGAGCGGTACCGCAAAGTGACGCCGGAGGACATCCGCCGCGTAGCTCAAACCTACCTAGTTCCATCCAACCGCGTGGTGCTGCACTATTTGCCCAAGCCCACTGCACAATCCGTTGTAGAATAAAATGAAAAAAGCACTTTTCCTGTTGGGTCTGGCCCTGTCGGCGTGGACCCTTGGTGCCCAAACGTTGGACCGCAGCGTTCGACCGCAACCGGCCGCACCGCGTACCCCTTCCATAGCGGCGTACGAGAAAATGACTTTAAAGAACGGTCTGACGGTGGTTGTGGTGGAGAACCACAAATTGCCGCGGATGTCCGTAAGTCTTTCCTTGGACATGAACGGTGTGCTTGAAGGCGACAAAGCTGGCTACGTGGAGTTGACGGGTCAAATGCTGTCTGAAGGCACCACAACCCGAACCAAGACGCAGCTGGACGAACACGTAGATTTCATTGGCGCTCGTTTAAACACCGGTGCGTTTAGCGTTTCTGTATCGGGATTGAGCAAGTACAGTGCTACCCTCTATGAGTTGGTGGCCGACGTCGCGTTGCATCCGGCTTTTCCGGAGGCCGCGTTTGACAAGCTCAAAAAGCGTACTCTATCCGGCTTGAAAGCAGACAAGGACGACCCCGATGCCATCCAAGCTCGTGTTTCCAACGCTTTGCTGTACGGCACACAAACGCCCCAGGGCGAAATCATGACCGAGTCGACGGTGAACAACGTTACCCTAGAAGATTGCAAGAATTTCTACAACCAGGTTTGGGTTCCAAATCATGCCATTCTTTTGGTGGTGGGTGACTGCAAGGCCAAGGACGTTTTCAAAGCCGCTAAAAAGACCTTCGAGAAGTCTTGGCCTGCCGGTACTGTGCCCGCCAAACCTTCGTACGAGCATCCCAAGCAGACCAAATCCTTCATTGCTCTGGTCAATCGCGAAGCATCCGTTCAGTCGAACATTCAGTTGGCCAATTTGATTGATTTGAAGCCGGGCGATGCAGATTTGGAAGCGGTTCGTGTCATGAATCACATCCTTGGAGGCGGTTCGGACGGTCGACTGTTCCAAAATTTGCGCGAAGACAAGGCCTACACCTATGGCGCCTATTCGTCTTTCGGTACCGGAAAGGAGAAGCAAATTTTTGAAGCATCTGGCGAGGTTCGCAATGCCGTCACGGACTCTTCCGTAGAACAATTTTTGTTGGAACTGAACCGAATTCGCACGGAATTGGTGAGCGAGACCGAACTGCGCAACGCCAAGCAAGCCCTTGCCGGTAGTTTTGGCCGCTCCTTGGAAGGCCCTGGTGCGGTGGCCTCTTTTGCCATCAACACGTTGAAGTACAACCTCGCTCCGGATTACTACAATCAGTACCTAAATCGATTGCAAGCAGTGACTGCAGAGGACGTGCGCCGCGCGGCCCAGAAGTACATTCAGCCGGATAAAATGGTGGTGTCCATCGTGGGCAAAGCATCGGGAGTTGCCGCAGGCTTGGAGCGACTGGGTGAAGTGCGCTACTTCGACGATCTGGCACAACCCGCCGAACGCCCCAACATTCCCATTCCAGCTGGCGTTACGGCAGCCTCTGTAGTCAATCAGTACCTAGCGGCCATTGGCGGTCAAAAGGCCATCGCAAGCGTTAAAGACTTGACGTTGGAAATGGTGGCCGAAATTCAGGGCATCAAGATTGAAACCAAGGACGTCTACAAAATGCCCAACATGCACTACGAAGGCCAGTTCTCGCCCATGGGCAAGGAAGAAACCTTCTTCGACGGCAAGAAAGGACGCATCGTTCGCAACGGCACGAAGCAACCCGTAACGGACGAGGATTTGGACGCCATGCGTCAAGATGCCAACTACTTTGAAGAATTGAAGTGGATGACTTCCGCCGTCCCAATGCAGTTGGCACCGGTGTACACCACCATCGCGGGTGAGCCCTGCTACGCGGTTACGGTTACCCAAGGGAAACAAGTGCAAACCCATTATTTCTCCGTAAAAAGCGGATTGCGCGTAGCCACTTCCACGCCCGTAGGAGAAGGGGAGAAGGCCACCGTTCAAACCGTGAACTACGGCGATTACCGAGCCGTTGGCGGTGTTTTGTTTCCGCACTCGGTTGTATTGCCCATTGGTCCCGGCATGAATTTGGAATTCAAAGCAGTGAATCTAACGGTCAACACCAACGTAGCAGATTC
>CAYXHJ010000108.1:0-6409 GCA_964464855.1 uncultured Owenweeksia sp.
TCGTGCGGGGTGGTGATGATCAGGATTTCCCGAATGCCGGCCTCTAGAAGGGTAGACAGCGGGTAGTAAATCATGGGCTTGTCGTACACCGGCATGAGCTGCTTGCTCACGCTCAGCGTCAGCGGATGGAGCCGGGTGCCGGAGCCGCCGGCCAGGATGATGCCTTTCATCAATTGAGGATTTTGGGTCCTTCTTCCGCCGGCAAATCGTCTTCCGTCATGGGGAAAACACCCTCAAATTCTTTCGGTCCAGTAAACCAATCCAACGTCATCAGCAAGGAAGGCAGCAGCACTAAATTGCTGATCATGGCGAACAACAAGGTGAGCGAAATGAGCAAACCCAAGGCCTGTGTACCACCAAAATCAGACGCCAAAAAGACGGCAAATCCCGTGAACAGAACCACGGAGGTATAAAACATGCTGACTCCGGTTTCCCGGATGGCAATCAAGGCCGCCTCTGCAATCCGCCCGCCGGTATTTTTTAATTCTTGCCGATAACGCGCGAGGTAGTGCAAGGTGTCGTCCACCGAGATTCCAAAGGCAATTGAGAAAACCAGTAAAGTAGAGGGCTTCAACGGTATGTTAAAGTAGCCCATGATGCCCGCGGTCATGATCAACGGTACCAGATTGGGTATCAACGAGATGATTACCATTCGGGGTGTTTTGAAGAGTAGGGCCATCAAAATGGAGGTCACCGCAATGGCAAATACCAAACTTTGAAGCAAATTATTTACCAAATACTTGGTGGTTTCCAACAATAAAACGGCCGCACCCGTAACGGAAACCGTGTATCGGTCCGACGGAAAAATCTCTGCGGTGGTTGCCTTGACCCGATCCAGCACTCCTTTCAATTCCTGCGTGGGCAAATCTTGCGATTGTACCGTAATGCGGAGCTTTTGGTGGGTGGTGTCCATCAACGAGCGCAGCAAATCCGATCCCATCGTGGTGTTTCCTTCGGGCAAATATGCAGCCATCATCATGCGCTCCTGGCTGTTGGGTAGCTCATAAAAGTCCGGATTCCCTCCGTAAAAAGCCTGCCTACCGAACGCAAGAAAATCGGCAGCACTGATGGATCTACTGAACTCCGGAAAGGAATCCAAATGGCTTTGCAACTCCGCAGCTCGCTTCAGTACTGCTCCTTTTTCAGCTCCACCGGCCTCTTTGGTGTCGATGATGATTTCCATGGGAACCACGCCGTTAAATTCGCGTTCCAAAAAACTCAATTGCTGCATCACCGGGTCTTCTCGTTTGAAGTCTGCCGTTAAGTTTCCGTTGGTTTGGATCTTGGAAATTCCGTAAAAGCCCAACAAAACCAACGTGACAGATACCACGTATACTTCCCGACGTCGGTTTTCCACCAAGTCTAGAATCACCGCAATCATTTTTTTGATCCAAGGTTGTTCCAGATGCGCGTAGTGCTTTTCCTTGGGCGGAGTTAACCAGCTGTATACAATGGGGATCACGCTCAGGGAGAGGAGAAAAGCCACCAAAATATTCAGAGAGGCGGTGACGCCAAATTCCACCAAACTCGCACTGGAGGTTATGATGAACGTGCCAAAGCCCAAGGCTGTAGTGGCGTTGGTCATGAACGTAACAACACCAATCTTTTTGATGACGTTGTGGAGCGCCATGTTGACGTCTTGGGTATCCCGGTATTCCGCGTGGAACTTGTTGATTAAAAATATGCAATTGGGCACCACGATGACGATCATCAAAGGGGCTACCATGCTCAAGAGCAAAGTGATTTCAAATCCAAACGCGGCCATGGTGCCAAACGAGCTCAGCACGCTCGCCAATACCACCAACAAGGCAATGACCGCTGCGCGCATGCTCCGCAAAAAGGCCAACATGATCAACAAGGTAAACGCTCCAGTCATCCCCAAAAACAAAAGGATTTCTCGTTGGATGATTTTGGCATTGGCCATGCGCAAAAAGGGCAAGCCGGAAATATTTACGTCTTCGCCCGTGTTGGCTTCGAAGATCTCTACCTCCTCTTTAATGGCCTCGAGCGCACTCAAGATTTCTTTGTCGTACAGGACCTCATTTTTCAAAGAGACAGACATCAATTGCGTGTAACTGTCCTCAGATATCAACATTCCTTTATAAAACGGAAGTTCTTTGAGTCTACGTTTGACGGCAAAAGCCTCGCCGGGGGAAGTGACTTCCCCCACCATAAGCGGTTGTGTTTGCATGGCTTGTGCGGAGTCTGTGAGGACCAGGTCCACCGCATTGTGAACGGCTAGAACGGCCTTTACTTCGGGCCGCTTTTCCAAGCGCAAGGCCAATGCACGCCATTCGTTCAGCAATCCCGGCCGAAAAAAATCCACGTCCTTCACGCCAAGAACTACCGCGTTCCCTGCCGACGCAAACTCGCGTTTGAATTCCTCGTACGCCACGTTCACGCTATCGTCTTCCGGCAACATGCGCAAAAACTTGTACGACACCTTGGATTGCGTGGTAAAAAACGCCATTACTACCACGTAAACAAACCAAAACCCCACCACCAGGCGGCGATTTCGGAACAAAAATTCAGCTATGCGGTCCCACATGGCATCAAAGTTACGCTATTTCTTTGGGGTGGATTTTCAATCAAATGCAATGCCAGAGTGCCGCATCAGATCCAATTCAGGGGGTAAATAACCGGCCGCGAAGGAACGGCATCGTTGGCCAACGGGGCCAGCTGTAGGTTTAAAGCATACCAACCGTCCGGGCAGTGTTCCGGAAAAAAAGCCAATTCCGTCAGCAGCGCTTGGGGTCGCTGTGCGCGGTCCACTTCGGTTTCCCCCGGTTCCAAACCCCAAAAGACGCGGTGGGCGGCCAGGGCACCTCCATCCTCTTCGCGGTCCACGCTGGGCTCCTCCACCAGCAACCAGTCGATTCCGTTGGCTACCAACACCTCCATGGCCATCGGATTCCAATAGGGTGAATTGGCGCGGGAATGCTGCCGCTGCAAGCGTGCTTCGCGGTCTGCTGCACCGGTGCGCAGGGCCACCGCCGGATTTTGACTCGCCCAATGTGTACCGCCTGCAGCCTCCAAGGCAACCCGCAAGGCTGAAGGCTCCACCGTGTGGTCCCCATTGGGCTGCTGCTCAGGTTCTAACGTAGCCAAAAGCATCAGCACCCAACCGGGCTGCTCCGCCACCGAAAGGTCTACGCGCTCGCGGGTGACGTGTCCCAGGCACTCCGTATGCGTTCCTTGCCCGTGAGGGTTGAGGGTTAAATCCACAAAGTTGACGCTCCCACCCAGCTCCACAGAACCCACCCACTCGTCCCAACGTACGGGGGTTCGCGCCATGGGGCTCACGTACCAAGCCCGTCCGCCCCACGGGGCGTCCGTAAAGCGGAGGCTGCAGTCCGTAGCGCGGTCCCATTGGACCTCGGCCGTACGGCCTTCCCATTCCAAAACAAGCGATTGCGGCGTTGCGGGCATATCGGGCAGTTTAAACCAAAAATAAGTCTTGAGCGAGTTGGTCCGACCACATCCAGCCGTCGTCTGTGGGCGCAAATCCGGCATCATCGGGCAGTGGGCGCACCCATCCTTGGGCTTCAGCGTTCAATAATACGGGCTCAGCGTGGGCCTTCATCTGTTCAACGTCGCCCGTTAAATAGGACGGGATTTGCGCCCAAACGATACCTTCTGCGGTACGCAAGGACGTCATGACCCACTCGTTCCAGCGCTCGGTATTGGAAAGCACCTCTACCTCCCACGCCGGATGTTCTGCGGCGTGCGCTTTGGCCCAGTATTCGGAACGACGATGTGCTGCCGAAGACCAGTACCGTTGGTATACGGCGTTGTTGGACACGTTGGCCCTGCGCGTGCGGACTCCGTCGAACGAATGAGCGCCCGGGCCAATCCCCCAATAGGGCGAGCCCGTCCAGTAACGGCGGTTGTGGACGGCCTCCCAGCCCGGCTTTGCCAAATTGGAAACCTCGTACGCCGCCCAGCCCGCTTCGCGGGCACGGCGGCGCAGCAGCGACGCTTGTTGTGCAACGTCCTCGTCCGGAGGCAATACCACCGTGCCTTGGCGCACCGAATGGGCCAAAGCCGTGCGCGGCTCAACCGTCAGAGCATACGCACTCAAATGCGGCACTCCCAATGCCAGTGCCCGCTCCCAAGTATGTTCCCACGAACCGAAGGGCAAACCATAAATCAAGTCAACGCTGAGGTTGATGAATCCAGCATCCTGTGCACGGAGAATTGCAGCACCTGCATCTTCCCCGGTGTGGGATCGGTTCATGGCCTGCAAATCCCGGTTATCAAAGGATTGAATACCCATGGAAAATCGGTTAAATCCCAGGGTGCGCCACAGACGAATGTTCTCCACCGTGGCATCTTCCGGATTGACTTCCAACGTCACTTCTGCGGATTCCGACCATTCAAAATGAGTTCGTACGGCGTCCATCAAACGTTGCCATTGGGCCTGCGTCAGCACGGAAGGCGTTCCACCTCCCGCATAGACCGTAGCTACCCGCCGCTGATGGACCACCGAAGCCGTCCACTGCACCTCCTGAATCATGGCATCCACCACCGCATCTCTACCTTCTAAACGCGTGGAAAAGTGAAAATTACAGTACGTACACGCCCGTCGACAAAAGGGAATGTGGAGGTAGAGCGAGGGCTCTTGCTCCCGTGGTGACGGTACCTGTGTCAAGCTCATGGGGCCGGAACTTCGCGCAAAGTCAGCCGAAAAGTTGTACCGATACCCGGCGCCGTGCGAAGAACCACCAATCGACCGCCGTGCTGCTCGTGCGCAATTCGCTGGGACAAGGAAAGGCCCAAACCCCAACCGCGTGCTTTGGTGGTGAACCCCGGGCGGAAAACGCTCTGCGCTACGGCGGGCGTCATTCCTTTGCCGGTGTCCGTAACGTCCACATGGATGTCTTTTCCCTGCCGACGCACCGTAAACGTCAGCAAACCTTTGCCGTCCATGGCGTCCGTGGCGTTGCGGATTAAATTCTCTAAAACCCAACCCAGCAAGACCGGCGATGCTCGTACCCAGTAATGAGAACCGTCGGGCACCCAATGAACGTCTACGGCCGTGGGCAAACGTTTGGACCAGTACCCCAAAACCTCCGTCAGCCATTGCTGTACGCAAAGAGGTTCCATGGGACCGGTGGAGCCCATTTTGGAAAACCGATCCGCAATAACTTGCAAACGCTCCACGTCCCGCTCCATCTCCGCTACAGTAGCCGGCGCGGTATCTTCTTCCTTCAATAAGGTGAGCCATCCCATCAACGCCGAAATTGGAGTGCCCAATTGGTGCGCCGTCTCCCGCGCCATGCCGGTCCAAACCCGATCTTGTTCCGCACGCCGCGCACGCGAGAAGGCCCAGTAGGCCAGCACCACGAACAAAAACATGATGCCCAAGAGCACCCGCGGATAAATCCGCAACCGGTGCAACACCAAACTTTCCAAGCGGTAGACGTATTGGTACTGCCCGGGCGCAATTTCCGCAGCAATTGGATCTGCAAATTGCTTCATTTCCAGCAAGGTATGCTCCAGTGCTTCAACCGTTCGGGACTGCCGTTCGGTTAAATTTCGGTACGCCATGATGCGGCCTTGCCCGTCCACCAACATCACCGGAATACTTGTATTTCCCTCCAGTACTCGGTTGACAAATTGAAGGTCGCCGGAAAATTCTGGATCCACTACCGCGGCAGTAGCATCGGCCCAAAGGCCAACGCGCGACTCTTCATCCGCCCGAAGCTGGGCCGCAAACCGCTCGGTGTACCACAAGGTCAAAACCGAGATGGCCAACGCCCCCAGTAAAATCGCCCCTTTCCACCACTTCTTGGTGGCGTGTGCATCTTGCCAAAAGTGGACCGAAATTTGCTCGGCAAGGTACGCACTGCAAAAACCATTCCCTCCTACCTACGTTACTCCCCCATGCGCTCACCTCTTTTCTTATTGTTTCCCTTGGTCCTTTACGTGTTAATCGACCTCTACGTTTACCCCAGTTTCAAGGCCTTGGACTTGGGCCGATGGTCCCGCCGAGCCTGGTGGATTTTGCACGGTGCCGTCTATGCCTATCTGCTGTGGGGCTTCTTCTCATTTGCCCCGTCCAACGACGCCAACGGAATGAAGAAAAGCGTACACGGCTTCATGTTGATCACCGTACTCCTCTACGTACCCAAGTTCATTCCGCTCTTCTTTGGGTTGCTGGAAGATTTGGTGCGCTACCCGGCCTCCCTGGCTACCGGCACCGTTGCCGAGCGCAGGAAATTTTTGCACACCGTGGCATGGAGCTTGGCCGCCGTACCGTTCGCCGGCATCCTGCACGGCGTATTACGCGGGCGTTGGGCCTACCGAACGGTGGTTCAAAAAATATACCTACCCGGATTGGACACCGCCTTTGAGGGGTACCGAATTGCTCAGATTTCCGACGTACACAGCGGTTCTTTTACCGATC
>CAYXHJ010000109.1:0-6379 GCA_964464855.1 uncultured Owenweeksia sp.
CCCCTGGCAATTCAACGGAACCGTTGCCCTCATTGGCGACGCGGCCCACGCCATTGTTCCGTTTTACGGACAAGGCATGAACGCCGGTTTTGAGGACTGTACGGTGCTGGACGACCTGCTGGACGCGCACGGCGAAGACTGGGCCAACGTATTGCCCCAATACAGCCGCCTACAAAAACCCAACGGCGACGCCATCGCCGAATTGGCCCTCTTGAATTTCATTGAGATGCGCGATTTGGTGGGAAAACCCGAATTCTTGCTCCAAAAGAAAATTGAGGCCTGGTTCTCCGATAAGCATCCGGACCGCTGGACGCCGCTCTATACCCAAGTTACTTTCTCGCACACGCCGTACGCAGAGGCCTTGGCCAACGGCCGCAGGCAGGAAGCCATCATGCGCGAAGTAATGGCTTTGCCGGGAATTGAAGAGCGTTGGGACAGTGCGGAGGTTGAAGCGCTGATGCTGGAACGCACCGCGCATTAAATTGCAGACCCATTGGGGTGCGCCATCACTGCCCACTCAGGGCAGTGCGCACTCTTTTCATCAAGTTGGACCGGAAAACATAGTCCACCACGGCAGGGTTTTCCGCCTCCAAGATTTCTTCGTTGGTACCTTCCCAAACCTTTTCGCCTCCTTTCAAGAGGAGTACGTGCTCACCAATCTCCAAAACCGAGTTCATGTCGTGGGTATTGATGACCGTGGTCATTCCGTACTCGTGGGTGATGTCTTGAATGAGGGCGTCGATGACCAGTGAGGTTTCCGGATCCAACCCGCTGTTGGGCTCGTCACAGAATAAGTATTTGGGATTCAATACGATGGCGCGCGCAATGGCCACGCGTTTTTGCATGCCGCCGGAAAGTTCCGCTGGGTATTTGTGGGCCGCTTTCTCAATACGAACCCGCTCCAAGCAAAAACGCACCCGTTCTTTTTTCTCGGACGCGGTCATGTTGGTGAAAAAGTCCAGGGGAAGACGAACGTTTTCCTCAATGCTCTGCGAGGTGAACAAGGCACTCCCTTGGAAGACCATGCCCATTTCCTGGCGCACCTTTCGGGCGTCGCTGTGCTCCAATTCGCGTAGGTTGCGCCCGTCGTACAGAATCGTACCGGCGTCGGGCTGAATCAATCCCAGAATGGACTTCAGCATGACCGTTTTCCCTGAGCCGCTCAAGCCAATGATCAAATTGCATTTTCCGGGCTGCAGGTCCACGTCAATGCCGCGCAACACGTGCTGGTCGCCAAAGGATTTTTGGAGGTTGCGCACGGAAATCATTGCAGAATGAGGTCGGTGAGGATGTAATTGAACAAGATGATGGCCAAAATGGTGGAGATGACCGCCTGGGTGCTGGCGTGACCAACCTCCAAGGGGCCGCCTTGGACGCGGCACCAAAAGAAGGAGGATACGCTGGCAATAAAAAAGGCGAAAACGGTCATTTTGAAAACCGAATAGGCGATGTAAAATGGTTGAAACTCCAGGCGGAGTCCCAGAAGAAATTCACCCGGTGACAGCAAGCCCAACCACCAACCGGCCAAGTAGCCGCCCACCAAGCCTCCCGCCATGGAAAAAATCAGCAAAATAGGGCTGAACAAAACATTGGCGGCAATTTTGGGAAGAACCAAAAATCCCGCCGGATTGATGCCCATGACCTCCAAGGCGTCGATTTGTTCGGTAATGCGCATGTTGCCCAGGGATCCCGAAATGTTGGAGCCCACAATACCCGCCAAAATGAGGCTGACGATGGTGGGGGCAAATTCCAACAAAATGGACTCGCGAACGGCTATGGCAATGTAGTAACGAGGAATCAGGGGGTCTTCCAAATTTAGCGCCGTTTGGATGGTGACGACCGCGCCCATGAACAAGGAAATGATGGCCACCAAGGGCAACGTTTTGACGCCCAAGGCATCTACATCGCGCCAAAAAGCCTTGCGGTATTCCGAAAACCGCTCCGGCCGACGGAATACTTGGCGCAAAAAGAGCCAGTAGGCGCCTAATTCGGCAAAAAAGCGGTAAATCATGCCCTAAAATTACGTTATTTTTACGGGGATGAAACGCGCTTTTTCAACTCTTTTCGCGGTTTTGGCGCTGGTGGTGCTGGCAACCGCGGCAACGGCCTGCGGCGGTGCGCGCGGCTGCGATTGTCCGCATTTTTCCGCGTCGCGGTGAACTGGATTCCCCTGCTGCCCAACGAGCGCGCCGCCGAACTGGCGGTTCCGCTCGCCAAGGCATTTACAGGTACCGTTGAAGCCGTAGCGCCGCGCAGCTCCAAATGGGGCGACTTCCGGCCCGCGCACGACGGCAAACCCGCCCGCATTCGGGTGAACCGGGACTTGCCGCCCGACGCCTTTCTGTTGACCCTCCTGCACGAACTGGCACATGCCCACGTGGACGCTGCGTGGCAAGCGCAAAAGTCTGCATTCACCAGCGGGCTTAATCCGTTGAAGCAATTGACCTCCGTATTGCGCGGTCGGCCCGTTCGGCCGGTAAAACCTGCCCCCCACGGAAGCGAATGGCAAGCCGCCTACCGCGCGGTGGTTGCCCCCTTTCTCGCAGCGGGCGTTTTTCAGCCGGAAGTGGCGCGCGTGTTGGAAAAATCCCTGCGCAAACCGAAGGCCTCGTGCGGCGCAGACCCGGCCCTCCTTCAGGTGCTCCGCCCCAAAACCACCGACCGCCCGCACGTGCGGGACTTGCCCGAAGGAGCTGCTTTTCGGTTGGTGAGCGGCCGAGCTTTTGTAAAAGGACCGCGCCGACGCACCCGTATTGCCTGCACGGAAGTGGGCAGCGGCCGTACCTTTGCCGTCCATCCCTTGGCGGAAGTCGTTTGGACCGACGCCCCACTTCCCGTTCCAACCCCAGCTTCTTCGGAAATCCATTGGCACCCATGACCTCTTCTCCGTTTTCCAACCCTCAGTTCACCCTTGGCATTGTTGGGGGCGGACAACTGGGCAAAATGCTCTTGGCCGCCGCCCGCCGAATGGACATCGCTGTGGCCGTACTGGACCCCGCGGCAGACGCCCCCGCCCAGTACGGTGCGCACCGATTTGAACGCGGCGCCCTCACCGACTACACCACCGTCCTGAAATTTGGCCGTCAATGCCAATCGGTAGTGCTGGAGATCGAAGCCGTAAATGCCGACGCCCTCATTCAATTGGAAGCGGAAGGCATTCCTTGTTTTCCGCCCGGACGCGTGTTGCACATTTTGCAAAACAAGGCCCGTCAGAAGGCATTTTTCGCGGAATTCGGTTTGCCCACGGCGCCTTTTACGGTGTATGATTCCATTGCCGCGCTGCATGCCGACCGTGCTTCAGGTGCATGGCCCCTCCCCTTTGTGTGGAAGGCAGCGACCGGTGGCTACGACGGTTTTGGCGTGACGCTGGTGCGCACGGAGGAGCAAGCCCAATCGCTGCCCGACGGCGAGTGCCTTGCGGAGGCTCTGGTGGACTTGGATCTGGAAGTAGCCGTGCAAGTAGCGCGCACTCGGACCGGCGAAACGGCCGTTTTTCCGGTGACGGACATGGATTTTCACCCCACGGCCAATCAAGTTGAATTTGTGGTGGTCCCTACCCGACTCTCCCCTGCTGCAGCGGCGGCGGCGCAAGAACTGGCTGTAAAGTTGGTGGAAGCTTTGGGCCTGGTGGGCCTGCTTTCTGTGGAATTTTTTGTGGACCGACGCGGCAACCTGTGGCTGAACGAGGCGGCCCCACGACCGCACAATTCCGGACACTGGACCTTGGAAGCCTGCGCCACTTCGCAGTTTGAGCAGTTGCTGCGCGCGGCCTGCGATCTACCGTTGGGCGAAACCACCGCCCATGCCGCGGCCGCCATGGCCAATGTGGTGGGAGCCGAAGGCCATCAAGGGCCGGTGCACTACGAAGGGGCGCTGAACGTTTTGTCCCAACCCGGCGTGCACCTGCATTTGTACGGCAAGCGCGAAACGCGGCCGTTTCGAAAGATGGGCCACCTGACGGCCGTTGCAGAAACCGCGGACGAAGCGCGGAAGCGAGCGGCCGCAGGCCGCGATGCCTTGCGCGTTGTAACTTTGCCCCTCTAAACCCAAAACCGATGGTCGGAATCATCATGGGCAGCAGCAGCGACCTTCCCGTCCTGCAAGCAGCCGCAGACTTGCTCGCCGAATGGGGAATTCCCTACGAAATGACTGTGGTTTCTGCCCACCGTACGCCCGAACGCATGGTGGAATACGCCAAAACTGCGGTTGAGCGAGGGTTGAAAGTGATTATTGCGGGCGCCGGCGGCGCCGCGCACTTGCCGGGCATGGTGGCCAGCTTAACGCCGCTGCCCGTCATTGGGGTTCCGGTGAAATCCAGCAATTCCATCGACGGTTGGGACAGCGTTTTGTCCATCCTTCAAATGCCCAACGGGGTGCCGGTTGCTACCGTGGCGTTGAACGGTGCTGCGAACGCGGGCATCCTGGCAGCTCAAATTTTGGGTACGTCGGACGCTTCCATTCAAGCCAAGATGGTGGCTTACAAGGAATCCTTGAAGGAGCGCGTTTTGCGCATGGCCGGAGAACTGTAGGATTGGGTCCCGTCCGCCCCGACGCATTTCACGCGTTTGCTGGGTGAAACAAAACGTTACAGGGCGCGCAGCCGCGCCACCAAAACGTCTTTCTTGCGGTTGGCCACAGGTATGGTGGAGTCGTCCTCCAAAATGACGTAGCCTCCGTCGGAGGGGACGTAGCGCTTGACGAACTCCATATTGACCAAATGGCTCTTGTGGATGCGCTCAAAACCGTAATCGGAAAGCAGTAAGTCGTACTCTTTCAGGGTTTTGGAGGCCAGAAGCTTTTTGCCCGACTTCATGAAAAATTGGGTGTAGTTGCTGGTGGACTCGCAGCGAACAATCTCGTTGACGCGCAATATGTGCATGCCGTCCTGGCACGGTACCACAATTTTCTTTCCCGCATCCGCATGCCCGCGCAGGTGGTCCACCAAGACGGGCAAACCGGGAGCGTAGCCTTTGCGTTCTTCGGCCCGACGGATCGCAGAAACAAGTTCCTCGGGATCAATCGGTTTGAGCAGGTAATCCAAGGCACTGAAGCGAATGGCGCGCACGGCAAATTCGTCGTGTGCCGTCACAAAGATGACCTCCCCGTTCCAGGGGTTTTCTTCAGCGGCCAACAATTCCAGGAGTTCAAATCCCAAACGGTCGCCCAGGTGGATGTCCAAAAACAAGAGCTGTGGGCGATGCGCCAGCACAGCCGTCAAGGCCTCTTCCACGCTGGAGGCCTCATGAATGGGGCTCACCTCGGGGCAAAACAACTCCAATTTTCCGCGGAGGGCAGCGCGTCCTTGCGCTTCGTCGTCAACCAATAATGCAGTCAGCATGGCTTTAGGTTTTAAAAGGTTTCCAGCGCTTCGGTCGGCAGGACGACGGTGACGCGGGTCCCGGCAGGCGAACCGTCGGGATGGGTTAAATCCGTGAGGGTCCAGCCAATGCCGGATCCGTATTCTTGTGCGAGGTGGGCCAAACGAGCCTCCAAGATGGAGGTAGCAGCTGATCTATGGCGGGTTTCGTCCGTGCGAACGGCTTTTTCCGCGGCACTTCGGCCCACGCCGTTGTCCTCCACCACCACGGCCAGGCGCTGGCCCTCCAGCATTTGCCACTGAATCCGTAGAATGCCACCGGACGTTCGCGGGCGCAAGCCGTGCAAAATGGCGTTCTCCACCACCGGCTGCAAAATCATGGGCGGAAGGCCCCATTCCTCTGGGTCCAGGGCTTCGTCCGGTTCCCAAACTACTTCAAAAGACTTGCCAAAGCGGATTTGCTCCAAAGCCGTGTAGTTTTCCAGCAGTTTCCACTCGTCGGCCACGGAAATCCACGCTTTTTGTGCGCTTTGAAGCGTGAGCCGCATCAATTTGGCAAACCGCTGCAGGTAAAGCACCGCGTCTTGCGGCTTGCTCTGCACAATGAACCCGGAAATACTCTCCAAGGCGTTGAACAAAAAGTGCGGATTCATCTGCAAACGCAGGGCCCGTCGCTCCAATTCTTCGCGTTCGGCCTTCCAGGCGCGTTGTTCGGCCCGACGGCGCATTTGACTGCGCCAAACCGCAACACCAACGCCCATTAGGACCAACACCACGGCACCAATCAGCCACGGACTTTGCTGCCACGGACGCGGCAAGGTGTACTCCAATACGAACGGACCGTACCGGTGCAGGGTGCGCGCATTGCGAACCTCAGCCGCAAACGTGTGCTGGCCGTAGGGAAGCAAAGGCCAAACCGTTTCCGACGCCGCCGACCACCGATTCCAGGATCCGTCGTTCCGCTTGAAGCGGTACTCCAATTCTTCTGGCCGCGGGGCGCCCGCCAACTTAAATCCCAGCTTGACCCCGCGTTCCCCTTCCGCAGCCTCTACGGCCCACTGG
>CAYXHJ010000110.1:0-3648 GCA_964464855.1 uncultured Owenweeksia sp.
GTTGAAGGCATCCGAACGGGAGCCGAACAATCCACTTTACTTGTACAACATTGGTTACTTGTACCACAAAGAGAAAAAGGATGTGGTGAAGGGAATTGAGTTCTATGAAAAGGCGTTGGCTGCTGATCCAAATTACAGCGATGCCTTGTATATGCGAGGGTTGATCTTTGTTGACGAGTCAAATACGCTTGTTGAGACCATGAACAAGTTAACGCGTTCTGCTTCAGATCAAAAGAAGTGGGAAGAGTTGGACAAAAAGAAAAAGAGCTTGTTGGCCAGTGCAATTCCTTATTTTGAAAAAGCGTACAAGGCGAATCCGGAAGACTTGGCAACTTTAGACGCTCTGCGTGAGGTATACTACAAGACCGACCGTATGGAAGACGCTTTGCGTGTGAAGCGTGAAGCCGATGCTGTTCGTGCCAAAAAGCGTTAATGGCTTGTGCAAGCCTTCACAGGAGAAGAAGTGAATCAGAGCCCGGCTTTATGCCGGGCTTTTTTTTCTAAATTAATTTAACATAATATTAATTATGTTCTGAAACAGGTTCGCTGAGAAGGGGTGCTTTTGTGCGTGCGCCCGCCGATTGATCCGCATAGCGCGGATCTTCCACAATGGACAATTTTCTCATAAACTGAACATCCAAACAGCAATAATCAAATTCCTCAGAAACAACACCTTCCAATTCATACAAACCGCCGCCACGGAACGGATACTTTTGAACCACCGGCGGAAAATGTACCGTATCAAATACGACTCCGTCCGGAGCTTCAAAAGTTCCAAATTTCATCCAATGACCTTGTGCGGTTCGGGTATCCTTGACGCTTACGGTATGCCCAACGGCACGTATTCTTTTCCCAATCCATTGGGGCCAGAGCTCGGGTGAAACCCAAGACCCCAAGGGCTCCGCTAAGAGATCTATGGGATTGCACAACGGAAAACCAAGCAATTCCCATTCTTCGTAAGCCTGTTCTAAAGGCGGCATTTCTAAAATGGGCAATTTAATTGGTGCTCGATTGGGTAAAAAAAGTGACTCGGATTGCGCCGGAGGTACGCGGTGTCCCAGAAGCCGATGTGCCTCCCAAAGCATTGCCCGTTGCGGTACTTGGGTAAAACGGAACGCTCCGATGCGGATGAGCAGCAAAAGGGAATCCAAAGGGATGGGTTTTTTGGGGCTTTGCATCCGGTCGATGAAGTCAATCAATGAAGTGAAAAGACCTCTGCTATTTCTTTCTTTTTCAATGTCTTGGCTGAATTTTTCATCGATTCCTGAAATTTGAGAAAATCCCACCACCAAGGACGTCCCGTGAAGCTTGTAATTCCACCCTCCGCGTTGCACACAAGGCGGCTCTACTTGAGCACCCAGTCGTCGTGCTTCCCGCAAATAGACCGATTTTCGGTAAAATCCCCCGCCGTTGTTGAGGGTGGCCGTTAAGTACTCCAAAGGATAGTGGGCCTTGAGGTACAGACTTTGGAAGCTCTCAACGGCATAGGAGGCACTGTGGCCTTTCGCAAATGCATAACCCGCAAAACTTTCCATTTGACGCCATATTTCGGCAACCTCTGCATCGGGCCGTCCTTGATTACGTCCGTTTGTAAAAAATTGATTTTGAACATTTTGAAATTCTTGACGGGATCGGAATTTACCCGACATGCTGCGTCGGAGAACATCGGCCTCCGCGAGCGTGAGACCGCCGTAGTAGTGCGCCACCTTGATGACGTCTTCCTGGTAGACCATTACGCCGTAGGTGTCCGGGAGCAATTCCAGCAGTGCAGGAATGGCGTCTTTTCGGTGCTCCGGATTGCGGTGGCGCAAGATGTATTGGCGCATCATGCCGCTTGAGGAAACTCCTGGACGGATGATGGAACTTGCTGCAACCAAATCCACGTAGCTCTGCGTTTGTAATTTCTGCATGAGCATGCGCATGGCCGGTGATTCCACGTAAAAACAGCCCATGGCCCCTCCCGTTGAAAGAAGGTTGAGTGCCGCGGGGTCGTTTTTGAATTGAGAAATGGCGTTGAGCGGTAGAGGCGGACGGTTGGGTTGGTTTTCCTGGGCCAATTGGGCAGCCTCTGCGATTTTAGCAATGCCTCGTTGCCCCAAGATGTCAAATTTGGCCAATCCAACGTCTTCTGCGGCCAACATGTCGAAATAGACGGTTGGATAGCCCTTGGGAGGCCAAAACGTTGATGAAAAAGTTGCCAGCGGCTGGTCTGCAATGAGAATCCCACTGGAGTGGAGCGTCATGCGGCTGGGAAGGTTGTGCAACCGATGCCCAAAATGCAAGACGGCACGTCCCCATTGATCTTTGGGAGCTTCTCCATTCGCCAAGCGATCAATGTCCGACTTGGGCAATCCAAATGTTTTACTGACCTCACGAACTACGGAGCGAAATTGGTAGGTGGAATAAGCGCCCAAGAGCGCAACGTTGGGATAACGTCCGAATAAATAACGGGTTACGTCGGGCCGATCGGTCCAAGAAAAATCCAAATCAAAGTCCGGCGGTGAGCTGCGGTGAATGTTGATGAATCGTTCAAAGTAAAGATCTAATTCAATAGGGTCAACATTCGTAATTTGAAGTATATAAGCAACAATACTATTGGCTCCACTCCCCCGCCCTACGTGGTGAAATCCCCGCGACTGAGCGTACCGTATTAGGTCCCAGTTAATTAAAAAATAAGCGTTAAATCCCTTAGATTGAATGACTTCCAACTCTTTATCTACACGTTGTTGCACGTTGCGCGGAACTCCTGGATACCTCTGATGCAGGTGGTCTTGGCACAATTGACGCAGCAAAAGGGCATCCTGGGCTTGAGAACCGGTGTACGATTGCAGGTTGGCCGGAGGCGCTTCGGCCCCCATGGGAATGAACACCGTACAGGTTTCCAGCAACCTTTGCGTTCGCTCCACGAGCACCGGAGCTTCGCGGTACGCTTCGATCCATTCGGTGCGCGTCATCCAGATCTCACGCGGGTCGCAGGTCTCTAAGGGGCCTATGCGCTCCAGAAGAGTATTGAGGGAAACCGCGCGCAAAACCCGATGGGCTTTGAAGTCTGAAGCGTCTCGAAGGGTGAAGGGCATCCAGGCCAAGCACTGCGGATGTGCGCCTCCCCACTTCTTCGCGGCGGCCCAAAGCTCCCACGGCCGAACCCCCAACCAAGCGCCCGGAGGAACTGCATCCAGTGCATCCCAAGGATAAATGCAGGCAAACTCGCCATCTTCGGACTCCAATGGGAATTCTGCAGGGAAATCAGCTCCCGATTGCTCGTGTACGCTCAACCAAAGGTGCAGCTTCGTGAGGGCGGCGTTGTTAAGTGCGAGCACACTGTACAGCAGTGTGTGGCCGTTTCTGATTTCTACACCCGGTACGATTTGAATACCGGACTTTTGTGCCCGCTCCATTAAAGGAAGTAAAGCCGCGGTATGGCCCAAATCCGTCAATGCCAGATGGGTGTAGTTGCCTTGGGCTCGATCCAGGACCTCCTCAATGCGAAGCAGTCCGTAGCCAAAGCTGTACGACGTACGAATGGAGACCATGCTAAGCGTTTCTTCTCCCCATGCCCTTTAGAGCAATTCCGGGCTTGGTGAGGTAGGTTGACTCTTCAAAAAGGCGCTCTCCAAGAGGCTGAACCAGATTGAGTGCTTTGTTTCT
>CAYXHJ010000110.1:3658-6378 GCA_964464855.1 uncultured Owenweeksia sp.
ATACGCATTCATGCGGTGGTCTTCGCAGGGTCGAAGTAGGGCCATAACGTCCGGTAAAGGAGTGTGGGGCGAAAGCCACAGAGCTTCTTCCTCAGGATGCAATACTACCGGGCAACGCGGGTGGCCGATGGCTTGCATGACCCGATTGGGAGCTGTAGTCAAAAGAGCAAAAGAACGCATGGACTGTTGACTTTGTGGGTCAATCCATTCGTCCCATATTCCTGCAAAAGCAAAGGGCCGTTCTTTATTAACTAAGTAAACTAAGTAAGGCTTGCTTAACTTCTCATTTTCAGGACCTTCATAAAATGCATCAGCAGGAACAATACATCGTTTTCTTCGCACAGATGTGCGGAATGAGGGCTTGTCCAGAGCGGTTTCCGAACGCGCATTCAAATAGAGCGTTCCGGCTTTACTTCCGGCGGGACACAGTCCAAATCTCTGAAAAACAATAGATTGTGGCTTGTCATCCGCAACAACGGGAAGCCAGTCTCCAGGCGCCGCATTTGCAGTTGGGGTCCAAGAAGCAGGATTTTCCATCTCTGCTTGAAATCGCTGCTCCAAAACTTCAATTGAACTGACCTGAACGTACCGACCACACATTGTTTATTGATTGTTTAATTAAAAGTATTAAAATATCTTATTATTAGTTATTTACATTTAGTTATAGTTTTTATCTATGCTTTGTTTTTTAGCAAAAAAGTGTCTTTTGAAAACGGATTCACGGTTTCGGAAGCCTTCTGTATCCCGACTCTGTGCTGTGTGCTTGCATCGGAAACTACACCCCACTCCCCTCCTACCCGATTGGACTTTTGTGTACTACTGTCTTCGACGAGCCAAGAGCATGGGAGGACCTCCGTCGAAGGGATTGTTCGCGCCCCCGATGGAACGCGCGTGCAATCCGGAAGCGCGCACAACGGCGCGATCTCCGTACTTTTTTCGAACCGCATCCAATGCTTCGTAGAGTTGGTGGATTCGATCTTCTTGCTCAAACAACTGAAACTGCATTCCGCCTCCAACCAAGCCACCCAAGCGAACACCAATTAAACGAACCATTAAACGTCGGTTGTGCAGCTCTCGGAAAAGAGATTTGGCCAGTGGTATCAAAACGTGGTCTGCGCTGGTATAGGGAATTTTTCGCTGCTTGGTTTGGGTTTCAAAGTCTGCATAGCGAATCTTGAGCGTGATTTCACTGGTTACTTTATCTCCACGGCGCAATTGAAAGCATAGGTTTTCCACCATGGCTGTGAGCAAGCCTTCGAGTTTTTGTGCATCGAGCGTATCTCGTTCAAAGGTGCGCTCCGCCGAAATGCTTTTTCGCTCTTGTGTAGGAACCACCGGCGTAGGATCTACTCCTTGCGCTTTCTCCCACAAGGTTTTTCCGGGCTTTCCAAATACTTGTTGCAAAAGATCAACGGGCATTTCTTGCACGGTACCAACCGTTTGCACCCCCAAGTTGCGCAGTGATTGATACATCTTCTCTCCAACCATGGGAATTTTGCGAACCGAAAGCGGAGCCAAGAAGCTTTTCTCTTCTCCGGAGGCAATTCGCAATTGGTTGTTGGGCTTAGCAACTCCTGTAGCCACTTTGGAAACAGTCTTGTTGACCGAAAGCCCAAACGAAAGGGGTAAGCCCGTTTCACGGACGATTCGGGAACGAAGCTCCGACGCCATTTTATATGTTCCTAGAAAGCGATCAACCCCGGTGAGATCGGCGTAGAACTCGGCGGCCGCTGCTTTTTCAACCACCGGAACCGATTCGCGAACAATTTCAGTCACGGCTTGAGAATGAGCTGAATACGTGGCAGAATTTCCATGAATCACGATGGCTTCCGGACACAATTCCCGAGCCATGCGCATGGGCATGGCCGAATGGACCCCAAAGGCACGCGCTTCGTAGCTGCAGGCCGCAACGACTCCGCGGTCTCCAGATCCGCCAATCAAAATGGGGCGATCCCGAAGCCGGGAATCCAGCAATCGCTCCACAGACACAAAAAACGTGTCGAGGTCCATGTGCAGTATGGAGCGTTCCATTTGAAAATTAGTTTGTTCCCGTTGTTTTATTCCACCAGGACTTTAATCCTTCAACTTCCTTGTGCAGGGCGTCTAATTTTTGCGCTACACCTTGGCGGCTGTCCTCGGGAGCATCCAGGTCAAACCGAAAAACGCCTTCGGCTTGCCAAACCTCCAAGACCTCGTCCGGGCCAACAACAAAAGGAGAAAATAGGGTATTGTCCGAGACCAACTCCAAAAAACCGCCTTCCACCAATCGGTTGTACACCCGCTTGAACACAATTCCGTCGTTCTGCGTGAGCACAATGCACGGTGTGCCGGACGCAATGGAAGACCAGTCCTGTACGTAGCGCCCCACCACATAGGAACCCGACGGGATGGGAAGCATGCTGTCCCCTTGGATTTGAAAGACACGTCGGGTCACTTGCCCTTTTAGCTCGGGAAAGGGAAGCGAAAATGCCGGCAATGTTTCCATGAAGTCCACGTCTCCGTATCCGCCCAGGTACCCGGCGAAGGCTTTTAAGGGACCCAAACGGGCACGCCCCCCCCCCCTTTCGGGGACGGAAACTGAACCGCCCCGAAGTGCGGAACCGGAAAGCCGTGCCTTTCGCGTGGGATCTGGCAACGGCTGACCTTCGGGGCCGTTGAGCAAGGCGTCCAACGGAACCTCAAGGGCAATCGCTAGGTGCCGCAATGTTTCCAACTTGGGC
>CAYXHJ010000111.1:0-4426 GCA_964464855.1 uncultured Owenweeksia sp.
GCGACGAACCAGACCAGCACGGTTGCGGGCCAAGCCATGCGTTGGCGCACAAAACCGCCTTCGCCCAAGTGGGCTGGACCTAAAACGGCCCAAGAGGCAGCAAAAAGCACCAGGCACCAAAGGATCCAAGAAAAACTTCTAAAATGAGGACGGCGCAGGGGTACGGCAGCGGCAACCCAAATACCTAGGGTGAGCACGCAGGTGAGTAGCAATCGATTGTCCAAGCGAAGGGCCAAAACATCGCCCAATGCCAGCCGTGCCAATCGTTCCAATAGGGAGACGGCCCGTGGTGCGGATGCAGCATCGCCGGATGAACCCGACGCAAACCACGTGTACCCAAATACGAGTACCCAAAAGGCGCCATGCGCCAAGGAAAGAACAGGGAATCGAGCATTAAGAGCCTCCTGAGAATGGTTGTTTTTCGTTGGAACGATCCCGGATGCATTGAGAAGAAGCGCGGCCAAACCCACAAAGGCCAAACCCAACGGATGCGCAAAATAAAGAGCCGGCCACAGGAGGTGCAGCCACGGGCTTTCCGGCCTGGATTGGATCAAACGAATTGCGACTAAGGCCAATCCAGTCGCAGCAATGAAGTTATAGAATCCCTTGAAAAACAGAAGATTGAAGAAGAAAACGGGCACCCAAGCAGCCAGTTCCGGGTGTTTTTGTTCCGGTTTGGTTGCCCAGTAAACGGCTGCTGCAAAGGGCAGGGCCAGCAGAAGCTGAAGGATTTTCTCCGCAAGGGGTCCCGTTGCGCCAACGGCCAATAAAACTTGAAGGACGCGGTGGATCAGTTGGTTGGAGAGCAGGAGGTGGTTGGGTTCCGCGACCGCCGTCCAGGCCGGATCCCCTGCTGCTAAGTGGTTCAAGGCCAAAGCTTGCCAGACGTGGCTGGGGCCGTCTTGGGTAGCCAAAGGGAGCAGCAGAATGGGACCCAACAGCAGCAACCACGTTCCCCATCGGTAGCGTTGGTGGTTCATGATTGCGGAGTTCCGTGCATCCAATGCAGCAACTTCTGCGCTAAAGCCGCACGCGTGTACGCGGACGGGTCCGCCGCACCCGTTCCGGGCTCCTCCAATGCCTTTAGAAGGGAACGAGCGGCGCGTTGGCAACCGTCGTCGGTAGGGTCAAACAAAGATCCCGCACGATTTTCCAACAAAAGCTGTTGCGCATCGCCGTCGACTTCCGGTCCAAAGCCCCAAACAGGACGGCCGGTCCCCAGGTATTCAAACAGTTTGCCCGTCAGTATGCCGCGGTTGTTGGGGAGGTCCGGAATTAAAAGAACCAGGAGGTCTGCGGATTGAAGCAGTTGAACCGACTCTCGGTGGGGGAGGTACCCCAGGAGTTCCAGGCGAAAGGCGTCGGGAAATTCGTGTTCCAAGGCGCGCAAGGCGTCCACGGCCTCGTCGGCCGGCTTGCCGGCCATGCGGAAGACAAAGGATTTGCCTTGGCGCAGGGTTTGCTGGAAGGAAGACACCAGGGACGCTACGGGATACTGAAGGGACAGGGTTCCGGTGTAGGCTAAAACGGGAATATGGGGCTCGCTGGGTGGTTTTTGGTTCGGGTCAAAGTCTTCCGGGTCGTAACCGTTGGGAAGAACCAAGAATTTTCCGGCGTCCAACCGGCTGGATTTGCCCACCAAGGTGCGCTTGAGGTCCTCGCTGACCACCAAGACCCGACGGGCTTCTTCCAACACGGTACGCTCCAGTTTTCGGTCGTGCGCGCGGGCCCACGAAGTGGGGTAGAAGCGGTCGTAGTAGTAAATATCCGTCCACGGGTCGCGGAAATCGGCGGTCCACGCGATGCCCGTTTCCTTTTGCAGTTGCTGACCAATAAGGTGGGTAGAGTGCGGCGGCCCGGTGGTGATGACGTCCGTATATCCTCCTTCGGAGAGCAGTTGCCGAGCGGCGCGCAGGGCGTGGCGGTTCCAGCCCTTACGCGGATCCGGCAAGAAGAAATTCCCGCGTACAAAACGAGACAAGGCCTGCAGCGGTCCGGGTTTTCCGGCCTGATTGGCAAACCCGGAGTACGGAACCTCTTTGCGCCCCGTAAGGCGCTGGTAGGCGGCAAACCAATCCGTAGCGGGCGTGATTATCGTTTTAATTTCGGCAACCTCCTGCAGCAAGGACGCATCTTGTACCGGATAGGTGGCTGCGGCCGGGTCCACCGTCAGAACGGTTAATTCTTGGCCGCTGCGCTGCCATTCCTTGGCGGTTTTCAGCCAGCGTTGCACGCCTGGACCTCCCGCCGGCGGCCAGTAGTACGTGACGATGAGAATTTTTCCGGCCATCAAGCCGCGCTTGCCACTTTTCGGTTGCGCAGTTCCTGCCAAATCGCCCCGGCCAAGGCCAAGACCAACAGGATGCTAAAGCCCAAGTCAATTTGTTCTCCGGTGGTGTAGGTGGTGGGTTCAAAACGGAACACTACTTCCTTCGTTCCGGCAGGCAAAACGGCCGCGCGCAACACGTAATTCACCCGGATAACGTCCACTTCCTTGCCGTCGGCCTCTGCAATCCAGCGCTGACCGGGAACTTCGTAGAACAATTCGGAGAATACCGCCAAACGGTCCGTGGTGCAGCCGCGAACAGCGTAGGTCATGGTTTTGGGATCGTAGGTTTTCAGCTCGATCTGCGCGGCAGAATCCGCAGCAACGGGCAAGGCAACCTCTGGGGCAACGTCTTGCGCATCCACCACCGCCGTGCGCTGGGGATCAAAATCCGTGAGTGCCGCCATGGCGGCGTCCGGACCGTCTACGCGGTTCACTTCCGCGGGGAACCAAGCGTGTCCGCAGGCCGCCAAATTGGGTTGGGCGATGGGCTGGTTGTTGTTGTCTTTAACGATGAACCACTTGGTGTTGAGCATGTTGTAGACGGAAAGATTGCCCTTGCTCAACTGCCGATCGATCAAATCTTGGTAGCGGGCCAGTTTGGCGCCGTGGTACCCGCCCACGCTTTTGTGGTGGTAGGAGGTGTAGGAATCGGAGGTGAGGCCTGCGCTGGTATTGAATACTCGGTAGTGGGGGTCTGTGTCTTTTTGGATCAGCAAGTCTGCTTGCGACGGGGCAAAGGCCGCTTCGTAATCTCGGCTGGATACAAATTCTTCGCTGCCCAATTGGTCGCGGTCAAACCGCCACTGATCCACCAAAACCAAGGCACCCAGTCCCAAGACCACGTGCAGGGTTTTGACCTTGCCCAGCAAATGTCCCCACAGCAAAGCGGCCGTCAGTACTACAAAAAACAGGGTACTGAAAGCAGAACTGCGCAACAGAGACTCGCGGTCCGAACGAAGCATGTTCAGGTCAAATCCCTCTTGTCCAAATCCAGCGTCGCGCGGGCTTTCCAATGACAAAAACGCCGGGCCAAAAAGTGCCAACAAAAGGCTGATTCCACCGGTGATGTAAAGCGCCCACAACAAACGCTTTTGCAACCATTCGCGCCCTTGGGTGCCGTTCATCCACGCCTGCAGGCCCACAAAACCCAGGTAGGGGATGACCAAGAATGCAACCACCAGTGCCATGGAAGGGACGCGGAATTTATTGTACAGCGGGAGGTAGTCGAACACCAAACGGTTGATGAACTCGGCGTTTTTACCCCAAGCCAAAACGGCGCTCAGCAGCAAGGCCGCCAACGCCCAGTTGCGCGTGGGGCCGCGAACCACCAACAAGCCCAAAACGAATAAAAAGAAGACCACCGCACCCACGTAGTAGGCACCGTTCACCAACGATTGATCCCCCCAGTACATGCGGGAGCCCACCAATTGATTGGAATTGGCCTCCAACGCTTTGCCGCTGTAGCCCTGCTGGCGCAGTGCGCCTTCAACAAATTGGTACGTTTCCGTGTCTGTGTAGGTCTGCTTGGCCCCGCCGCCCATGAGGTTGGGAACAAAGAGATTCAACGTTTCGCTGATGCCGTACGACCAACTCATGGCGTAATCAAAGTCCAAACCTGCTGCGGGTTTTTGTTCGGAACCGTCGGTTTTTTCCGGCGTCAAATCCGAATGTCCACCGCGCATGGACGCCTTGGTGTACGCGTACGAACTCCACAGGTTGCCGATGTTCGGTCCAATACCCACCACCGCCGCGAGGGCGAGTACCACCAACTGCTTGGCCCATCCGCCCGCCGTTCCGGTGCGAAACGCGTGAACGCCAAAAGCCACCACCATGGCCAGAATGGGCAGTGCCGTGTAAAACGTAATTTGGAAGTGGTTGGCGTGGATGCTCATGCCGGTGAACAAGGCAGTCAGCGCAAAACCCAAAGCCAAACGTCCGCGCAACGTGAGCAAAACGCCCAAAAGGAGCGGCGCCATGTAGGCCGCGGTGCGGATTTTGGCGTTGTGGCCGGCCGCCAAGGAAATGATGAAGAAGGCGCTGAATCCAAAAGCAATGGCGCCCACCACCGCCAGTCCCGGATCCACCTTTTCACCGCGC
>CAYXHJ010000111.1:4436-6358 GCA_964464855.1 uncultured Owenweeksia sp.
CCGCGCAGCAGAACTACAACGCATCGAGCACGCTATCACCGTTGCAGCAAAGCAGTCTCGGCCAGGCGCAAACCCTCGCCGCGCAGCAAAAAGAAGAAGCCAATCATGAGGGTGGCAATGATGTAAATGCCGGAATCCAGGCCCAAAACGGTGCTGATGGCCGTTTGAAAGTACCCCAAAACATTGTTGGGGTAGAGGGTGGACACCTGAAAAGTGGGCATGCCGCTGAACATGGAATTGGTCCAGAGCGGCTCCTCACCGGTTGCTTCCCGGTAGTCCACAATTTCCTTGCCTTTGGCCAGGCCCATCAGAATATCGTCCTGCGGTATGGACTTGTTTTGCAAGACCACTGGCGCAAAATAAACCACATTCAAAGCGGCCAAAACCAGTACGGGCAACAACCAATTGCGGTTGGATTTCCAGGAAAAGAGAGCGTTCATGAGTAGGGGGTTACAAGAATGCACAAGTTTACGAAGAATTGGCCGTTACTTTGGGGTTGGAATGAACAACCTCACCTTTCCCAATGCAGTGGTCATCGGGGCGCCCAAATGCGGGACCAGTTCCCTCTATTTTTGGCTGTCTGCCCACCCGGAAATCTGTGCGTCTCCGGTCAAAGAGACCTTCTTTTTTGCCGACGACGTCAACCGATTCAACCGTTCGGCCAACGTTCTGGAACACGATTTAAGCGCGTACGCGGCGTATTTCAAGGGCTGCGCTCAGGCCTCGGTGGTATTGGAAGCCACGGCTCCTTATTTGTACTACCAGCAGGCGTTGAAGCACATACCGTCCTTGCCCACGAAGCCGAAGTGCATTGTGGTTTTGCGGGAACCGTCGGCCCGACTGTACAGCCAATACCGTTTTGAGCGCTACCGTACCAAGCGAATCAACGATTCTTACGCCGATTACGCCGGCGATCCCGCTTTGCTGGAGCACGGCGACTACGCACATTGGTTGCGGCCCTGGAAAGAGGCTTTGGGCGCGGATCGATTGCACGTGGTGCTTTTTGAATCGTTGCTGCGCAATCCAAACGCTGAAATGGAGCGCATGGCGCGTTTCTTGAACGTGGATCCTGGCTTTTACGCCAACTATTCTTTTGTGCAGCACAACGAGACGGTGGCCATTCGGTCCAAGCGGTTGCACCGCCTAGGGTTGGCGCTCCAGCGGTACGTGCCCCATTCCGTTCAAGAAGCCTTGTTGCCGCTCTATTTGAAAATGAACGCCGGAAAAATGCCCGCCAAGGACCCCGATGACGACCGGGTGCGCGCGGAGGTGCGCGCACACTACCGTGCGCTGCAACCGGGATTGGAAGCACTCTTTCCGGACTTGGACTGGTCGGTGTGGGGATCGTAAAAAGACAGAGTATTTGGAACGCCGTGGGCGGCTACCTGGGGGTGGTGGTGGGAGCCATCAACGCCTTGGTCTTGTTGCCGTGGGCTTTTGCGGCAGATCCGGACGGTTTTGGTTTTGCCCGATGGATTCTTTCTGCCGCCCTTTTGGTGGGTGCCTTTGCCCATTTGGGGTATCCTCACGCCTTGGTGACTTTTGCTCCGCGGGTAGCTCCAGAGCGCCGAGCAGATCTATTTGGCGCCGGTCTGGCCTCCGCATCGGCGGTTCTGTTGGCCTTGGGGGCCCTGGGGCTTTGGAAAGGGGACGACTGGGTAACCGCAGCCGTGAACAACCCGCGTTTTGGGTGGGGCTGGGCGCCTTTGTGGGCCTTGGTGGCCTCCTACGTGCTCTTTGAACTGGTGGCCAGTCAAGCCCAATCCGCCTACCGCGTGGTGGCCCCGCAGTGGATCAAGGACGTGGGCCGGAAATCCGTTTTAACCGTAGGGGCGTTGGCCTTGGTGCTGGGCGGACTCACCTTTCCTCAGTTTTTGTGGTGGGTCGCAGCCGGCCACGTGCTTTTGACCGTCGTTCTTATG
>CAYXHJ010000112.1:0-6273 GCA_964464855.1 uncultured Owenweeksia sp.
TGGTGTTCCGAACGTGGTCCCGATTGATCTCGATGATGTCGTCCTCAATCAAACCCTGGTAGCCTCGGTACACCCCCGACACGCGGATGTTGTGCAAACCTGCTGTGCGCACCACGGCGCGAATGCAGGCGTTCATACCGGGCGAATCGCCCCCTGAGGTCAAGACAGCAAGATGGTTCATGCAGCAAAAGTACGCATTCCCCTGCCGCTCGCGTGGAGTTATTCGGGAATGCGGATGCCCACCAAATCGCAATCCAAATCACCGTTTTTCAACGGAATTCGCTTGAAGATGTCCCAACCCGCTCGGCGCAAGGCCTCGCGGTCCGCAGACAAAATCCACGCCTCCCAACCGGCATACCCCCGGTGCAACGTTTCGGCCATACCGCGGTACAACTTATCTGTATCCGCCTGTATCTTAATGTTATACGGAGGATTTACAACCAAAAGCCCGCGTTCCGTGGGTTTTTCGGACCCAATAAACGTTTGTCGCTTCCACTGAATGCGCTCGTCCACCACGGCGGCCTCTGCATTCTTCCGGGCCTTTACCAGCATATACGCTTCGCGGTCCCAACCAAAAATGGGAGCAAGACCCTCGCGGCCTTTTTTCAATACGCTCTCTTCAATCTTGGCGTGCAAGTCCTCCGAGTAATCGGACCACGACTGAAAAGCAAACTTATCTCGGAACAAACCCGGCGCCATGCGATCTGCCTGCAAAGCGGCTTCAATCGGGAAGGTTCCGGAGCCGCACATGGGATCCAAAAGGGGTCGATCTCCGCGGTAGCCTGCCAAACGCAGTATTCCAGCCGCCAAAACTTCAGACATGGGCGCGGCGCCCACTTCCTGGCGGTAACCGCGTCGGTGCAAGGAATGACCGGAACTGTCCAAAGACAGGTAGGCTCGTTGGGGCGTCAACCGCACGTCAATAACGATGTCCGGATTTTCTTTGCTTACGTCGGGCCGACGACCGAATTTTTTGCGAAAAGAATCGGCCACAGCGTCCTTCACCACCAAGGCTGCAAAGCCCGAATGCGTGAACGCCGGGTGGGCGCCGGAACAGCGCACCACGAAGGTGGAATCGGGCGAGAACCAATCCGGCCAGGCCACTTCCAAACTGCCGCGGTACAAATCTTCCTTGCTGAGAACACCAAACTGATGGATGGGTCGCAGAATTTTCAATGCAGTGGTCAGCATTAAGTTGGCCTTGTACACAAAGCCCAAATCGCCCACGAACGTCACCGCGCGGGGTACGATTTTCACATCTTTGGCGCCCAACAAACGCAGTTCGTCGGCCAGCACCCCTTCCAATCCGAAGAGGGTTTTTGCCACCAGGGATTCGTCCCTACCGGCACCCGGTACTGCTGCGCTCATCGACGGTTGCGCGGCACCAACGCCGCTTTAAATGCAGGGACGCCGCGCGTCACACGGGCTTCCGGGAACACCACTTCGGTTTCCACAGTATCTCCGGTGAGTGCGTAAAATCCAGTGGAATCGCGGTACGCGGCACCGTCCTGTTCCAAGGAAGCCGTCAGCACCAAAAAGGTGTCTGGACCGGGGTTGATGGCCCGCATGCGCACCGAATAAACGGGTTCGATTCCAATTTCCATCGTATCCAAGCGCGCAGACTCCAACGCGTAATCGCCTCCGTCGGGGGAACAGCCCACCGCTGCTGCACCGGCAATCGCCAGCGCCCACATCCATCCATTTTTCTGCATGGTTGCAAAAGTACGCCTTCTCCTACCTTTGTGCCATGACCGTTTGGGAAGGAGCTGCTTTAGTGGCCGGTGGTTTTGCCGCCGGCATCATCAACACGCTTGCCGGCAACGGTTCGGCCATAACCTTGAGTTTGTTGTTGGCCAGCGGCATGGGCGGTCAGGCCGCCAACGCCACCAACCGGGTGGGGGTGCTGCTGCAAACCTTAGCCTCCCTCACCGGATTGCGCAAAAGCCGCAAAAAAAGTTACTTACTGCGTCAAGGCACGGTGCTCTACCTCCCCACCATGGCAACGGGATCGCTCGTAGGCGCCTGGTTCCCCCTGCAACAGCCCGACGCCGCCTTGGTATCCATTATTGGATTTGTCATGCCCGCACCTTCGTGTACCCTGGCTGTAGATCCCAACCGGTGGAAACGTCCGTCTGCTACGCGACGTCCGCTCCCCCCCTACCTGAGACACCTTTTGTATTTGGGCGTAGGATTTTATGGCGGATTCGTGCAAATGGGCATTGGGCTTGTCTTACTGGCTGCCTTGGTATTGGCGGAGCACTGGAGCTTGCGGGACGGAAACACCATCAAGTTGCTTTTGGCCTTCGTGGTGGTGGTCCCCGCCTTTTTCTTGTTTTTCTGGCTGGGCGAAATCCATTGGTTGTCCGGTGGGCTGTTGGCTCTGGGAAGCGCCTCAGGAGCCGGATTGGCCGCCCGGTACTGGGTTCGCGACCCGCGTTGGCAGCCCGTGGTCCGTGGGGTCCTCATGCTGGCCTTGGCCGTGGGCGCGTGGCGCACATTAAGTCCTTATCTTTGGTAAATGCTCGACCGGATTGCTTGAAATCGAACCGCGTGTGTTGTTTTAACTCCGTCCCGTCCGATTTGAACCTCCTTGTACCGCCCGCAACACAAATCTGCCTTTAACTCCCAACACCCTCGCCGTGAACGCATTGACTTTGGAATGGATGGCCCTTTTGTTGGCATTGGGCGTATGGGGTGGTGCGGCGTTGGTTGAATGGGGATTCAAAACGTTTACGCCGTCGGCGAAACTTTTGTTGGCCTTTTCCGGCGCTTTTCTGTTCAGCACGACGGTATTCGTTTGGCTCCCAGAAGTTTTTGCGGGGGCCGACGGTTCCCTGCACGGAGCTCCTGAGGCACACCACCACATCCGCGGAGCAGCAAACTCTGCACTCTCCGCAGGCACCTGGGTAATGATTGGCTTCCTCATCCAGTACCTTCTGGACTTTGCCACACGCGGATTGGAACACGGACACGTGCACCACGGAGGCAGTCCTTGGGGCGCTCTCGCCGGGTTGGTGATTCACTCCACGCTGGAAGGACTTCCGCTCGCCGGAATGGAACCCGAGCAACGGCTGGCCTTTGGTGCGGCCATTGCCCTCCACAACCTTCCGGTGAGCATGGTGGTGGCCCTGTGGTTGCGCGAAAGTGGGTTGTCCGTTCGCACCCGTTGGACGGCCATCAGTTTGTTTGCTCTTGCTACTCCCGTTGGAGCGATGTTGGGTCAGCTTTGGAATCAGCCCGACGCCCCGTTCCACACCGCCGCTATGGGCCTGGTTGCCGGCATCTTTCTGCACGTATCCACCACCATTTTGTTTGAAAACCAAAAAGACCACAAATTCAACGCCGAAAAATTGGCCGTGGTCTTGTTGGGCACTGCCCTAGCGTGGTCCAGCCAACTGGTTCTGGGGCACTAACTCCGCGGTACTCGTGCTCCCCAAGGAGTGCGCCCCCCTTCCGCACGGTCCTTCCCATGGTGCGGCACTCGTTTCGCTGGGAGGCGATGTCCGCAAGCGGCGCCAATAGAGCCCACCTTGGGCCGATTGATTTTCCCAATCGAGCCCACCGAAATCCAAAGGGGTCCCCTACCTTTGCAGGGTTCAACTTAAAATTCACACCCATGAGCGTTTTGGTAGGCAAACAAGCCCCGGACTTCAATGCCAAGGCCGTCATCAACGGCGAGGAAATTGTCGACAATTTCACCCTCAGCCAGTTTCGCGGCAAATACGTAGTACTATTCTTCTACCCGAAGGACTTCACGTTCGTGTGCCCCACGGAATTGCACGCTTTTGAAGCCAAAAAAGCAGAATTTGAAGCGAAAAACGTACAGTTAATCGCGGTTTCTACCGACACCGAGCAATCCCACTGGGGTTGGTTGCAGCTGTCCAAAAAAGAAGGCGGAATTCAAGGGGTAACGTACCCCATCGTTGCAGACACCAACAAGGTCATCAGCCACAACTACGACGTTTTGGCCGGTACTTGGGGCTACGACGAGGACGACCAACTGATTGCCGAAGGCGAGTTGGTGGCCTACCGCGGATTGTTCCTGATCGACCGCGAGGGCAAGGTTCGCCACCAGTTGGTGAACGACATGCCTTTGGGCCGCAACGTGGACGAGGCCTTGCGCATGATCGACGCCCTCCAGCACTTGGAGAAGCACGGTGAAGTTTGCCCCGCAAACTGGAAGCCGGGTGAAGACGCCATGAACGCCACCCACACGGGCGTTGCGAGCTACTTGGAAAAGCACTAAAATTAAATTCGTTCACACACCACCGCCCCGGCTCCGCCGGGGCGGTTTTTTTGTGCCCGCGCGAAACCGCGCGTCCCCCTTGAGAACGAAGAACGGCGCCTAAGCGCCTCCCAGTAGATTACTTCGCAGAAGGCTTTTTTTCTGGCCGAAGGGCGCTGCCTTCCGGCAGGCGTTGCACGGCCCAAACGTAGGCGGCCGCAAATCGTTCGCGCCAAGCGCGTTCGTTGTGGGGTGCTTTGGGGTCCAAAACCCACCGGTAGTCCACCTCTGGCGTGCGGCCAGACTTGTGCAAACCGCGCAACAGACGATCAATCCCGGGCTGAAGTTCCGTTTCCAGGCCCACGCCGCCGTTGTCCAAATAGATGGGACGGGGCCAAGGACGCCCGGCGCGCTCCCATTCGGTCAACAAATCCACCACCAAACCGTTTCCGGATTTCACCCGTACGGCGGGCGAAAAAGCCAGAGCGGCACCAAAGACATCCGGTCGGTGGGTGGCCAAATAAAACGACGAGGCGCCGCCCATGGACGACCCCGCGATTAAGGTGTTCTCTGGCCCGCTCAGGGTTCGGTAGGTGTCGTTGATGGTGGGCACCACAGACTCCAAGAAATACCGACGGTACGCGTCGCCCTCGGGGGTGTTGCTGTATTCGCGCCGACGCAACTGACCGTCGGACACACAGAAGACCCCTACCGCGATCACCGGAGGAAAGCCTTCCTTGCGAATGAGCGAATCTAGAGATTCATCGATGGCCCAGTCCACGCCACCGGACGAAGTATTGGGATCAAAGATGTTCTGTCCGTCGTGAAAATAGAGTACGGGGAAACGCCGGGTGCGGTCTTCAAAATACTGCGGGGGCAACCAAACCACCACGTCCCGGGAAGATACTGTTTTGGCGGCATCCGGGACGGCCACCAAGGTGTGAACGGTCCCGGTGATTTGGCCGTCTTGGGTGTACTGGGCAGGACCAAAATCCACAATTCGGTGGAGGGTATCCCTTCCGCGTTGACCCACCAAATCCATCCAAGGCCGAGCACCGGCCACACGGGCTTCAGCTTCCCACGAACCCAAGGTGAATTTGTAGGCAAAGCCCCGCGGCAAACCGCGAACGGATACCGTCCAAAGGGTGTCGTTGACGCGCCGCATGGGCACCCGGTTGGGTTTCCAGCCGCCTAGGGCATCTGGCCCGCCGGCAATGAAAACGGTGTCGGTGGGGGCTAGATTGAGTTTCGCCACCGCCGACACCGTCGTGGTTTTTTGGTTGAATCCGGGAGCGCACGAGGCCAACAGGCCCACCACCGCTCCCCAAAGCAAGCGATGCGCCATGGGAGGGAAATTTATCCGATGCTGTTGCGGACGCGTTGTCCGAAGGCGCGAAGGGCTTCGCGCTCGTCCTGTCCGGCGGCTACCGCACGAACCACGTCCAAGGCCCCTAAGATATGGGTATATTGCTCGCCTTCGTCAACTCCTTCAACCGGAAAGGGCAATGCATCTCCTTCCAGTAGGGCTGCTTCCGCGGCCAACAATTCCGCCTCTGTATGTGCGGCGGCCAATGCACGAATTACCGGTAACTTCACGGCTCAGCGAATTTGGTCCAACAGTTCACGAACCACTTCTTCTTTGGACGTGGCCAAGCCTGCCACCAATTTACCGTCTTTGAAAACGGCGAAAAAAGGCAAATTGTCCACAGGAGCCAGCGAACGCGCAGCCGGATTTTCCTCCGCATTGACGTCTACAAAAGAGATGCCCGCGTTGATTTCTTCTTCGGACATGCGGCGAAACTTTGGGGTAAACAATTTGCAATTTCCGCACCAGTCCGCGTAGAACTTCACCACGGTGGGTGCGCCGGATGCCACGTGTGCGCCAAAATCAGCGTCGGTCATTAACGATACAGCCATGTCTTGAGTAGTTTTAAGTGGTACAAAAATACAAAGACCGGTTGGGGGCATTCATCAATTTTCTCGATGAGTAATCAACAACGGTGGCCGAGAAGGCGTTCGCTGGGACAAATTCTGATTTGGGTTCAACG
>CAYXHJ010000113.1:0-6185 GCA_964464855.1 uncultured Owenweeksia sp.
AAATTTCTTCATTGAAAAAAGCGGTTTGTTGGTTGAAGTAAAATTAGGTTGCTCTTTACAAATGAAGATTGTAATACATTAATGTCCCATTTGAGAAAATAGAACAATCGAAGAAATTCAAAGAACACTAAATATCAATGAGATAAGTAATACAGTATTCTTGAATAATAGAATGATATGGCATCATTGGATCGCTTGTGTATCAATGTAAATTGTAGAATACAAATATTTATTCATTGAATTTCATGAATAAATACCCTGGTAGAGCTCTTTGGAACTGAGTTCAACTTTCGTCAATGGAAAGCGATAGGTATCAACAGTGAGATAGGAGGATAGGGCCTACGGCTTGACATAAAAAAACCCCCGCACAACGTGCGGGGGTCGGGGCAATCAAAGGGGTAAAACCGCTTACTTCGTGGCGTCGGCGAGGCGCTTGTTGACCTCGTTCCAGTTGATGACGTTGTAGAAGGCGGCGATGTAGTCCGGGCGTCGGTTCTGGTAGTTCAGGTAGTAGGCGTGCTCCCAAACGTCCAAGCCCAAGATGGGCGTGCCTTCGCAGCCCACACCGGGCATGAGGGGGTTGTCTTGGTTGGCGGTGCTGCACACTTCCAGCTTGCCGGATTTGTTCACGCAGAGCCACGCCCAGCCGGAGCCAAAGCGAGTGGCTGCGGCCTTGGAAAAGGCCTCCTTGAAGGCGTCGTAGGAACCAAAAGCAGCGTTGATGCCCTCAGCCACCGCGCCGGTAGGAGCGCCGCCGCCGTTGGGGGCCATCACCGTCCAGAACAGGCTGTGGTTGTAGTGGCCGCCGCCGTTGTTGCGCACCGCGGGGATGTCCGTGTGCTGCGTCATCAGGTCCATCAAAGACTTGCCCGCCATGGGGGTGTTTTCCACCGCAGCGTTCAGGTTGTTGATGTAGGCTTGGTGGTGCTTGGAGTGGTGGATCTCCATGGTGCGCGCATCCAAGTGCGGCTCCAACGCGTTGTACGCGTAGGGTAAATTGGGTAGTGTAAACATGCGTTAAAAACGTTTGTGTTCGGTGAAAAGTTCTCACAAATGTAGGAGCAGAAACCGTTCCAAACCGATAAATTTGGGAAACCCAGCCACACCCAACCGTTTTGTCATGACAACCCCAGCCAGCGCCTCCGGCGCACCGTCCTCCGTTCCGCAATCCGCCGCGGTGCCGGCGGGCGCCTCCTCCTCCTCTTTTCCCCGGCGCGCGCAGCCGTTCAGTGTGTTTCACGCCAGCGCCGGCGCTGGGAAAACCTACCGATTGGTCTACGAGTACGTGGACTTGGCGTTGCGCGGCGTGCTCCCCGGAAGCATCCTGGCCATGACCTTCACCAACAAAGCCGCTGGTGAAATGCGCGAGCGGGTGCTGGCCGTATTGGAAGATTTGGCACAAGTTCCCGGCAATTGGAGCAAGTGGAAATCCATGGGGGAGCAACTGGCGGTCGAACGCAATTGGACCCGTGAAGAAGTGCAGCGCCGGGCCGGCGAGTCCCTCCGAAAAACCCTCCACGACTACGGCGCCGTTTCCATCCAAACGTTGGACAAATTTGCCCTGCGCTTGGTCAAGACGTTCCGCTACGATTTGCGGGTGCCCGACGGTTTCTCCGTGGAGCTGAACGAGAAACTCCTGCAGCAAGAGGCGGTGCAACGGGGGTTGGATCAAGGGGGGGTGAATCCGGAATTGCCGGCCCTGTGGGAGGCCTACGGGCGGGCGAATTTGGAGGACGAAAAGAGTTGGGACGCTACGCGCGCCCTGGAAACCGTCTCCGAGCATTTGAGCCGAGAGAGCAGTCGGCCGCATTGGGAGGCCCTGGCGGAGGTGCCGATGGAACGCATGCAGGCCTGGGCACAGGAATTGCGCGCGGAGGTGGCACAGGCAGATGCGCGCATTCGGCGCGCAGCGGCGGAGGCGTGCGCCGCCATTGAGGCCACCGGCATTCCCCACGAGGAATTCAGCCGGGGCTCCGTCCCCAAATGGTTCCGCGAAGCGTCCCAAGCGGGCTACAAAGACGAACCGTCGGACACGGTGCTGAAAATGCTGCGCGGGGAGGCGCCCTACCTGCGGGATTCCAAAAAATCCAACGCTGCCAACGAGGCGCTGCTGGAGTCCATGGGCACCAAAGCGGCGCTGGCCAAGGCCTTTGAGGCCATGGAAGCCGCCTATTCCGGCAGCCTGCGTGCGCGCTTTTTTGCCAAACACGCCTTTGCCACGGGCGTGCTTCAGGCCTTGGCGGTGGCGTACGAGGCCGTGTGCGTGGAACGCGGGGTGCAGCCGCTGTCCAAGTTCAACAGTTTGATTTACAAAGAATTGGTGCAGCAAAACGGCGAGTACCTCCTGGAGCGTTTGGGCAGCCGTTTTCGCCACTTTTTCATCGACGAAGCCCAGGATACCAGCCGCGTCCAGTGGGAAAACCTCTACCCCCTGTTGGACCACGCGCTGTCTTCCCAGGAATACGGGCAGTCCGGCACGGCGCTGGTGGTGGGAGACGGCAAGCAGAGCATTTACCGATGGCGCAATTCCGAGGCGGAGCAGTTTCTGGAGGTGACGGCGCGCGCGGCGCGGAACGAGCCCCCCAAAGACACCCTCCCGGCCTGGAAGAAGCGAACGGAGCGCCTGATTTTGGGCGAGAACTGGCGAAGCAAGCAGGAAATAGTGAGGTGGAACAACCGGTTTTTTACTGCGGTGGGCGGTGCCTTGGACGGCACGCTGCACCGCACGGCCTACGCTCCAGAGGCCGTGGAACAAACGCCCAAAGGCCCGGAAGGTGGATGGATTCAGATCCGCACGGCCGCCGGCAAAACCACCGGAGCGCGCATGGAGCTCATACTGGACGATTTGGTGGACCAACTCCGCAGTTATGCCGCGGCGGGCTGGCGCTGGAAGGACTTGGCCGTACTCGTGCGCAACAACAAACAGGGCGCCGCCGTAGTGGAGCGCCTGGTGGACGAAAAAATTGAGGTATTCTCCGCGGATTCGCTGATGCTGGGCCAAAGCGTGCAGGTCAACTTTTGGATGGCGGCCCTGGCCGCGGCGCACCAGCCCCAATCGCGCTTGGCGCGGGCGGAACTGGCCATTCAGGCCGGACGGGCCGGAGCCTGGCGCCCCACGGCGCTCCTGCCCACCCACCACGCCTTGGAATTGGCGGCCGAACGAGAGGGAGACTTTTGGACGGCCTGGCGGGAACTTTTTCCCCAATGGGACAACGCCCAGTTGCGCACGGAAGGCCTCTACGCCGGGGCTGAGTCCGTGGTTCGCTGGAGCGGTTTGACGCCGGACGCGTACGGCCTGGCGTGGCTCTCCCTGGTCCTGCGCTTTGGGCAGCAGAGCACCAACGCCTGGGACGCTTTTCAGGAAGCCTGGGAGCGGGAGTTGCGCACGCAAAGCATTGCCCTGCCCGACGGTCTGGACGCGGTGGTGGTCATGACGGTGCACAAGTCCAAAGGGCTGGAATTTGAGTGCGTTTTTGTCCCCTTTGCCGTCAACAGCGGGGGCGGTTTTGGCGGTCCTTCCCCGGTTTGGGTTCCGTCGGACGGAGACTGGGAAGGCCAAGAGGCAGATTTGCCCACAACCTTGGTTCCGGTGCGGACCGGCACGTTCTCCAGCTTCGTGGAGGGGGTTCCGGTGCTCCAAGACACCAAAACACGTTTGGAGCAGGAAGAAGCCTTCGACAACCTAAACCTGTGGTACGTGGCCTTTACGCGACCCAAAGCGTCCTTGGTGGTCTGGGCCCCGCTGACGGAGGCCGGCAAGCCCTACAAGGAGGTGGCGCAAGCCCTGATTTCCTTTGCGGAGGCGGAAGGAAAGGGCCCCGAGGGGCCTTGGAACTGGGGATCCCCCCCGGTGCCTGCTGCGGAAAAGAAATCGGACGGTGCAGCGCAAGCGCAACCCTTGCAGTCCTTGGTGTTTTCCGCTTGGACGGACCGCGTGCAGGTGCTCCCGGAGCGGGACGCAGACAGTTCCTCTGCGCGTTGGCTGGGCGAGCAGTTCCACCGGGCCATGCAGCACGTGCGCACGGCCGCAGACGTGGAGCCCGCGGTGGCGCGCGTAGCCGCTAACGAGGTCGAGGCGCGCGTATTGCGCGCTTGGGCAGAGGGCGTGGTGGCGCATGAAGATGCCGCCCCATGGTTTGATCCGGCCGCTCAGGTGTTGAACGAACGCGCCCTATTGGCGCCGGGTTCTTCCGTTTTGCGTCCGGACCGCGTGGTGTCTTTGCGCGGCAGCTGGGCCGTCATGGACTACAAAACCGGCAAACCCCAGCCCGCCCACCGGGAACAAGTAGAAGGCTACGCCTACCGCCTGGAGGGCGCCGTGGGCCAACCGGTGAAGCGGCTTCTGGTGTACCTTCGCACCGAATCCATTCCCGAAGTTCATGTCTGGTAAAAAAGAAGCATTTTACGCGGGCCTGCGGGCCGAGTTGGCCTCCATTGAGCAGGCCGGATTGTTCAAACGCGAACGCATCATCGCCTCCCCGCAAGACGCGGTCATCCGCCTGGCCGACGGTTCCCAGGTTTTGAACTTTTGCGCCAACAACTACCTGGGGCTGAGCAGCCACCCGGAGGTGCTGCGCGCGGCCCACAATGCTTTGGACACCCACGGCTTTGGCATGAGCTCCGTGCGCTTCATCTGCGGAACGCAAGACCTTCACAAACGTTTGGAGGCGCGTTTGGCGGAATTTCTGCACACGGAGGACACCATTCTTTACGCAGCTGCTTTTGACGCCAACGGCGGTGTTTTTGAGCCGCTGTTGGGCGAACAGGACGCCATCATCTCCGATGCTTTGAACCACGCGTCCATCATCGACGGCGTGCGCCTCTGCAAGGCCCAGCGCTACCGCTACGCCAACAACGACATGGCGGATTTGGAAGCGCAGTTGCAGGCGGCGGACGCCGCAGGCGTCCGCACCAAATTGATTGTGACGGACGGCGTCTTTTCCATGGACGGCTACGTGGCCCAGCTGGACAAAATTTGCGACCTCGCCGATCAATACGACGCCCTGGTGATGGTGGACGAATGCCACGCCACCGGCTTCATTGGCGCCACCGGCCGCGGCTCCATTGAGTTGCGCGGCGTTTTGGGCCGGGTAGACCTCATTACCGGTACTTTGGGCAAGGCCCTGGGCGGTGCCATGGGTGGTTTTACCACCGGCAAGAAGGAAGTGATTGAGATGCTCCGCCAGCGCTCGCGCCCCTATTTGTTCTCCAACAGCTTGGCCCCTGCCATTGTGGGCGCCAGTCTCGCGGTATTGGACCTGCTGTCCTCCTCCACCGAGCTCCGGGACCGTTTGGAAGCCAACGTCAACCGCTTCAAGGCCGGCCTGCGCGCCGCCGGGTTCGACTTCAAAGACGGCGAGTCCGCCATCGTCCCCGTCATGCTGTACGACGCCGCCCTGTCCCAACGTTTTGCGGACGCCTTGCTGGCGCGCGGCATCTACGTCATTGGATTCTTCTACCCTGTGGTCCCCAAAGACCAAGCCCGCATCCGTGTGCAGCTGAGCGCCGCCCACACTCCGGAACACATCGATCAGGCATTGGCAGCCTTCACTGAGGTGGGCAAGGAATTGGGGGTGATCTGATCGCTAACCGCAAAACTTGCAAAATTTGCACGATTTGATGATAGCCGTCCATGGAAAAGAAAACCGCCGTTTTGTTCGTCTGTTTGGGCAATATTTGCCGCAGTCCCTTGGCCGAGGGGTTGTTCCTGCGCGCCTTGGAGGAACGCGGGTTGGTCGATCGTTTTGAAGTGGATTCCTGCGGCACCAGTGGCCAGCACGACGGCGAGTTGCCGGACCGCCGCACGCGCCAAAACGCCCTATCCCACGGCCTGGCCCTAACGCACAGTTCCCGACGCATCCGCCCGCGCGACCTGGAACACTTTGACCGCATCCTGGTGATGGACGACTCCAACCTCCAAAACGTACGCGCGTTGTGCACCACCCCGGAGCAGTACGCCAAGGTGGAAAAGATCCGCAGCATCGATCCCGATGCCCTCAACGCGGACGTGGACGACCCCTGGTACGGCGGCCCCGCCGGCTTTGAGGCCGTGTACCAAGTACTGGAGCGCGTTACCGCGCGGTGGGTGGAGCTTTTGGTGGGTGAGGAGAAAGGCTAGTTCAACAACTGCTTAAAAAAAGCCACCCGAAGGTGGCTTTTCCGCTGCAGACAAACGTCTGCAGTGC
>CAYXHJ010000114.1:0-6183 GCA_964464855.1 uncultured Owenweeksia sp.
CGCCCCCCATCGCGGGTCGTAGGCTGGGGCATAGTACGGGGAATTTCCCACCGCACCCAGCTCGGCTTCAATGCGCACCCCGCGGTCCTCCAGGTTCCACTTTCGCGCCACCGTCCCCACATAGGCGAACAGAGGCACGGGCATGGCGTAGGCGTTTGAACTCAAGGCCCCAGTCATCCGCAACGACGAACGCCAACGGGAGGAAGCGGCGTCCTTTCCAAAACCAGTAGATAAATCAACGGTGGACTGCACCGTCCAGGCAGCCGTTGGCTCGGTAAACGACCGTATCCCCAGATAGCCGGACGACGTGGGAACGCGCAATCCGTGCCAGCCGCGCGCGGTGATGGTCCACGCCGCTACCCGATCCCGGCGAACCCAAGGGGCCAGCGGCAACCAATGGGCTTCTGCCTGCCACGGGGCCGCTCCCACCCAGTCCGATTGCCACAACCAAGGCACCTCCATGCGCTGCGCGCGCAGGCGAAAAGACGAAACCGAAACAACGGCCGCAGCCAATTCAACCGCTTCACCCGTTTGCGCAGTCGATCGATCCGGGCGGACTTTTTGATTGTAAAAAACTTCCGCTTGGGGCATCCACCCCCATCGGGAATCCCATGCCAAACGTCCGGAGAGCATCCACGACGAGCGCGTCCGCACGTTTCTCCACCCCACGGAAGGCGTCCAACGCTGCCAACCGGCAGTGCTCAACGCGGCAGTGTCCGGACGAAACTGCGTGGCCTGAATCGCCAAAGTCAGCCGCTCCCAACCTACGTACTCCAGTCGGTGCTGCCCGCCCCAGGCGGTGTCCAACCCCAGCGCGTCCGGCTTGAAGGCCCGACGGTTCTGCTCCCACCGGTATCCAAGACTTCCGTTCTTCCATCTGCGCTGCACCAAGGCCTGGGTGCTGACTCGGTTCGACGACGCCAAGCCCCAGCGCGTGTCCACCAAGGCGCGGTTCCGCAATCCGTATCCAACACCCACGACTTCCGAGGGGTCCATCACCCCGCCGTTTTCAAATCCCTTCCAAGACAACCGTTGCACGGCTGCCAGCCAGCTCCCGGACCCCACCGAATCGCGCCGAACCACCCGAACCAAGAAGTCGTCGGACAAAACCGACTGACGTTCGTACGGGCCTTTGGCGTTGGTGCGCACAAAATGCCCCGCCAAATCCGTCCGTCTCGAAAGTGGCAGTCCCGCGCGCAGTCCAAACTGCTGCCCGGAAGCCGTCCCGTTGGTGCCCTCCAACAAAACGGTGGGCACCGGCACGCGCAAATACTCCCGAAGCTCCAGCGGCAAACCGTCCGCCGGCAACGCCCAACCGGAAGGATTGAAGGAATGAACAGGGGAAATAAATCCGCCGCGCGGAAGCGATACCAGGCTCCAAAAATCCAAACTCGGCGCGCCCAAGTACGGCGTTGTGAGTTGGGGCAATTTTTGGCCCAAGGAACCCTCCAAACTTTGAATGGTGGTGTACTTCACGTTTACCTGCTCCCATCGGCCTGAAAACGAAGGCATTGGAATGACCTTCCGCACGGAATCCAACGCAACCGAAGACGAGGATGCTGCGGGTACCGTATCTGCTTCCGCGCGCATAATAAATCGCCCTCCGGCGGGCATCCCAAGTGCTTGCGCAGCCGTGCTGATCGCGAGGACCCAACCAACGGCACTTAAACGTATCACGTTTCCGGCGTCCACCTATTTATGGGGTTGTGGACGAAACCGGCAGCACCTTGCCGCGGAAAAACCGATGCCCGTTCTGCACAAAATCGGCCACATACGCACCCATTTCGCCGGCAGAAACCGGCGCTTCAAAACCGGGAAAAGCCTCTGCCAACATCTCGGTTTGCACCGCGCCCAAACACAGCACGTTGAAGGACCAACCGCGGTCGTTGAATTCGGTTTGGAGCACTTCCGTCAGGCATACGGCCGCCGCTTTGCTGGAGCTGTACGCCGCCATGCCCGGAAACTTCACGGACCCTTGAAATCCGCCCATGCTGGACAACGTGACCACATGGACCGACGCCTCAAACAAGGGCATCAGTGCTTGCACGGCCAAAGCAGGCGCGGTGGCGTTGGCAGCAAAGGAGTCGGCGAAATCCTCAGGCGACAGCTCTTCCAAAGGCTTGCGCACCAAGTAGCCGGCGCTGTTGATCAAACCGGAAATCGTCCGGCTCTGGGTACGCAACTCTTCCGCAAACGCACGCCAATGGTCCGGCCGAACCGGATCCACCGCCCTCAGGTGCACGTGGGGAACCATCCAGTCCGCGGGATCCAATGCCGTTCGGCTCAAAGCCCAAACGGTGTGACCGGCAGCCGCCAAAGCCAGCGCCACTTCCCGACCAATGCCGCGTCGGGCACCGGTTACAATAAAATCACCCATGTTTTGTCTTTAGTGCGGTACCGCACGCGTCGCAACCCGCATTGGCTTTGCTGGGTGCAAACAGCACGCGCACCAAGGTGTACAGGGCCCAACCCAAACTGGCAAAAGCGAGTACGTCTTGCATTGGATCAATTTACGCCAATAATTGATAGGCAACAAAGGACACCAAGTACGCGAAGGCCGTCATGCCGGCCATCTGAATCAACGGCCATTTCCAACCGCCCGTCTCCTTTTTCACCACGGCAAAAGTGCTCAAGCACTGCATGGCAAACGCGTAGAACAGCATCAAGGATACGCCCACGGCCAAATTGAAAAACGGCTCGCCGGTGTCTGGATTGATTTCCTGGGCCATGTGCTCCCGGACCGTGCCCAAATCGTCGGTGCCGACGGCGTAAATGGTGGCCATGGTGCCCACAAACACCTCGCGGGCCGCAAACGAAGACAAAAGGGCGATGCCAATTTTCCAATCGTAGCCCAACGGACGAATGGCCGGCTCCATGGCGTGCCCAATGCGCCCAATGTAGCTTTGCTCCAACCGTTGCGCCGGATCCAATTGGTCCATTTCCGCAGAAGAAAGCGGCCCGTAATTGGCCAAAAACCACAACAAAATGCTGATGGCCAGAATGATCTTACCGGCCTCGGTCACAAAGCTCCGGGACTTCTGAAAAACGGTATTCCACAGGTTTCGAACCAACGGCAACCGGTACCGGGGCAACTCCAGCAAGAACGGCGCACTGGTGCCTACCGGCACAAACCGATTAACCAAGGACGACGCTCCCAGGGCCACCACAAATCCCAAGGCGTACAAGGAAAAAAGCACCAGAGCACGGGCGTCGAACGGGCCAAAGGCCACTTTGGGAATCACCAGCGCAATCAGAACGGTGTAGACCGGGAGTCGGGCCGAACAGGTCATGAACGGCGTCACCAAAACGGTTAACAGACGCTCCCGCGGATTCTCAATGTTCCGTGCCGCCATGATTGCCGGAATGGCACAGGCATTGGCACTCACCATGGGCACCACGCTTTTGCCGCTCAGACCAAACGGACGCAACACGCGGTCCAGCATGAACACCACGCGCGCCATGTACCCGCTTTCCTCCAACAAGGCGATGAAAAAGAACAAAAGTGCAATTTGCGGTAAAAACATCAGAACCCCGGCCACCCCCGGAACGATTCCGTTGGCCACCAACTCCGTGAAGGCACCGGCGGGCAAGACGGTCTCTGCCCAAGCACCTAATTGGGAAAAATAGGCGTCTATGGCGTTCATGGGGCCTTCCGCCCAAAAAAATACCGCCTGAAAGAGTAAAAAGAGAACCGCAATCAAGGTTAAACCGCCCCAAAGCGGATGCGTCAACACCCGATCAATGCGCGCAGAACGGGTCAAATCTTTGCCCGGATCCAAATGCAGCAACGGTTTCAGCAAACGGTGCAGCGCACTGTAGCGTTGCACGGTTTCGTCCACACGAAGCCGATCCGGGGCCGCGCCCCGCTGTTCCACCCAAGCGGATGCCCCAAACTCTGGAGGTTCTGTGGCCCACAGCCACGCCTCGTACTCCGTCCTACTTCCGCTCAAGGCCATCGCCTCGTCCAGCCAAGCTGCGCCTTTTTTGCGCGGTTGAAAAAATCGATCCGACACCGGAATCGGCTTGGCACGAAGGACGGCCTCTTTCACTTGGTCCAATCCCAATCCCGTGCGCCCGTTTACGGGGATTACCTCCACGCCGCCCAAGGCGGCGCCCAAGGCCTCAAAGTCAACCGACTGTCCGCGCAGACGCATTTCGTCGTGCATGGTCACCACCAAAACGGCAGGCAACCCCAAGTCCAAGACCTGGGTGAACAAAAACAAATGCCTTTTCAGATTGGTCCCGTCCGCGATGCCTATCACCACATCCGGTCGGTCCGATTCCGTGGGGTTTACCAAAGCCTGGTACACCACCCGCTCGTCCTCCCCGTTGGGATGCAAACTATACGTACCGGGCAAATCGATGACCTCCGCCAATGCCGTAGCACTCAATTTGGCCAATCCGGACAATTTGTCTACCGTAATGCCCGGATAATTACTCACCTTTTGGCTCAAACCGGTCAAGCGGTTGAATACCGAACTTTTGCCGGTGTTGGGATTGCCCACCAGGGCAATGCGGAGTGCGCGTTTGGTGTCCGACATGCCTCAGTCTTGATCGGTTTGTACCCAAATTCGCTCGGCCAAATCTTTACGAACCGCCAGTTGCCAACCGTCCACGTCCAAACACAACGGATCGCCCAAAGGTGCCGTGTAGTTGATGGTCACGCGCATGCCAGGCAAACACCCCATTTCCAGCAACTTGGGCGGCACATCGTCCAGGCACAAATCCTGGATGACACCGCCTTCGCCCGGACGCAAATCCGCCAAGCGCTTCAAGCCCGCCATTAGAGCAGCATGGTTACCGGTGCCTCCAGATACTGCTTCAAAGTTTGCAAAAACGCGGCGCCCGTGGCTCCGTCCACCGCACGGTGATCGCAGCTCAGGGTGAGCTTCATGGTGTGCCCGGGAACAACCTGTCCGTTCTTCACCACGGGCACTTCTTGGATGCCGCCAACGGCCAAGATGCACGCGTCGGGTGGATTGACAATTGCGGTAAATTCGTCGATACCAAACATGCCCAAATTACTGATAGTGAAGGTGTTACCTTCCCAATCCGACGGCTGCAGTTTTTTGTCTTTGGCCTTTTGAGCATAACTCTTTACTTCGGAACCAATGGCTACCAAAGACTTGCTGTCCGCGTGGCGCACCACCGGAACCAACAATCCGTCTTCCACCGCCACCGCAACACCGATGTGTACGTGGTGGTACGTCCGAATGAAATCGCCCATCCAGGCGCTGTTGATGGCGGGATGCTTCTTCAGGGCCAAGGCGGAGGCCTTCACCACCAAATCGTTAAAAGAAACTTTGGTCTCAGAAACAGCATTCAACTGCGCACGCGCTGCCATGGCCGCGCTCATGTCCACCGTTACTTTCAAATAGAAATGCGGAGCCGTGAATTTGCTCTCGCTCAAACGACGCGCAATGGTCTTGCGCATCTGCGTGTTGGGCGTATCCACATAACCTTCCGTACCGGCAAACACCGGTGCAGCAACGGCCGCAGACGCACTGGGAACAAACGAATCGACGTCGCGTTTGATGATTCGACCCCCGTCGCCCGAACCGGCTACGGAGCGCAAATCGATCCCCTTTTCTTCGGCCAAACGCTTGGCCAAAGGTGAAGCCACAACGCGCCCGGTGTTCACTACAGGAGCAGGTGCCGCCGCAGGAGCAGGAGCCGGTGTAGAAGCTGGAGCCGCAACTGGCGCAGGTGCTGCCGGCGCAGCGGTGGGTGTTGAAACTGGAGCAGCAGCCGGTGCCGCCGGTGCCCCGCCTTGGAGCAACGCAGAAATATCTTCACCCGCAGCACCCAAAACGCACAGCAACGAATCCACCGGAGCCATTTGCCCTTCGGCAATTCCAATGTGCAGCAAAATCCCTTCCTGACCCGGGAATGCCTCAAAATCCATGGTTGCCTTGTCCGTCTCGATTTCGGCAAGCAACATGCCTTCTTTCACCGTATCGCCCACCTTAGCGTGCCATTTGGCAACAACACCTTCGGTCATGGTGTCGCTCAAGCGGGGCATATTGATTGCAATGGCCATGGGGTAACTTATTCTTTAATGAAGGGATAATTCTCTTGAACGTAAATGTCTTGCCAAAGTTCGTGGGCCTCGGGGAACGGGGAATTTTCTCCAAACTCAACGCACTCCTGCACCAAGGCCTTAACGCGCGCATCGATTTCCTC
>CAYXHJ010000115.1:0-6121 GCA_964464855.1 uncultured Owenweeksia sp.
GATTTCTTTGCCGTTGAGCGGAACCTACAAGTTCAAAATCACGGACTCCTACGGTGATGGTTTGGTGGACGGAACCAACACCGGTTGGTACCGCTTGGAGAACTTGTGCTCTTGGGGCAACAAGCTCATCTTGCAAGACACGGGCAACTTCCCGTACGACCCAGGCGCGGCAACAGCCAATATCCCGAGCTACGACTCTACCATCTTCACGATGAACTGCGCTCAGCCGGCTACCTACGTGGTACGCGTGAACATGAACCAGCAGACGGTGAGCTCCAACGGCGTCCACATCGCCGGCAACTTCCAAGGTTGGAACCCCGGTTCTACGCCCATGTTGGATCCCGATGGAGACGGCATTTACGAGTACACCATCAACACCACCGTGGGTACGGCCTTGTCCTACAAATTCATCAACGGCAATACGTGGTCTAATGCAGAAGGCTTGGGCGCCAACACCGGTTCTTGTGTGGCCAACGACGGTAGCGGTAACTACAACCGCGTCTTTACCGTAGCGGCACCGACGGGAACAGCACCTTTGGTGTGCTTTGCTTCGTGCTCCGACTGCCAGGCTTGGGTGACGTTCAACGTCAACATGAACAAGTACGCCGGTAGCTTCACTACGGCCTACGTGAGCGGAACGTTCAACAACTGGTCCGGCAACAGCAACCCCATGAGCGACGCCGACGGCGACGGCATTTGGACGGCTTCGTTCCCGCTGAACCCCGGTTTGATTGAGTACAAGTTCTCCTTGGACAACTGGGCTACGAGCGAGCAGTTGACCCCCGGAACGGTCTGCACCATGACCACCGGTGGTTTCACCAACCGCAAATACACGGTGACTTATGCCTACGACACTCTGGATGTAGTTTGCTACGCGAAGTGCGAGGATTGCACCAACAGCATCACGTTGAAGGTAGACATGAGCCGCGCAGGTGGTGTAAGTGCCGATGGCGTGCATGTTGCGGGTAACTTCCAAGGTTGGAATCCGTCTGCTACGGCGATGACGCTGGATACCGGTTTGGTCTACACCGTAACCGTTGAAGCTCCGTTGAACAGCACCATGAACTTCAAGTACATCAACGGCAACACCTGGGGTGGCGCCGAGAGCTTGAACGCCGGAACGGGCGCTTGTGCGGTGAACGATGGAAGCGGCAACTACAACCGCGAGTTGGTGTTGACCAACAACGACACCATCCTTCCTGTAATTTGCTTTAGCCGCTGCGTGGTTTGCGGTTTGAGCTTGGACGAGGCCATGGGATCGGTGAATGTTTACCCGAATCCAACCGCTGGTGTCTTCACGGTTGAGCGTGGTGTAGTTTACGGCGACGTAGACGTACAAGTAGTAAATCTTCAGGGTCAGGCCGTCATCAGCACGGTTTGGAACGACGGTTTGAACACGTTGCGTCTGGACGGCAGCGATTTGCCTGAAGGTGTTTACTTCGTGCGCTTGACCACGGACCAAGGTTCGTCGGCCATCCGCATTGCGGTGCAGCACTAAGGGTTCGCAAAGCGAAATGTGAGGAGGGCGGTCGCGCAGCGACCGCCCTCTTTCTTTTTGTGGAGGTTTGGCGCTACCTTCGGCTTATGAAAACAGAATTAGCGGGAATGGCTATGGTTTTGAGCATGGCTGCAAGCGCCCAAGCACCTCAGTATCCGGTGACCACCAAAGGGAACACCGTCGACACGTATTTTGGTCAAAAGGTGGCGGATCCGTACCGGTGGTTGGAGGACGACCGCAGCGCCCAAACGGCGGAATGGGTGGCCGCGCAAAACCGCACCACGCAAAGTGTGCTGGAGCCGATTTCGTACCGCAAGGAACTGCGCGATCGACTGACCACGGTTTGGAACTACGAGAAGGTTTCTACGCCCTTTACGGAAGGAGACTACACCTATTTTTATTACAATTCTGGGCTGCAAAGTCAATCGGTTTTGGCCCGCGTTAAGGCCAAGTCTGGAGGCAAGATGACCGCGGACGGCAATGTGTTTTTGGACCCTAACGCATTTTCCAAGGACGGCACCACGTCGTTGGCAGGAATTGAATTCAGCCCCGACGGTTCGCTCGCGGCCTACCAATTGAGCGAAGGCGGATCCGACTGGCGCAAGGTGGTTGTGATTCATACGGACAACCCCGAACGCCCGCTGGAGGACACCCTGCGCGATGTGAAGTTCAGTGGCCTGTCTTGGCGCGGCAACGAAGGATTTTACTACAGCTCGTACGACAAGCCCAAAAGCGGCTCTGCGTTGAGCGGGAAGACGAGCGAGCACAAGCTTTATTTCCACAAGCTGGGCACCCCTCAATCCCAGGACGTACTGGTGTTTGGCGGGAGCACAACGCCGCGTCGGTACATCGGCGGGGGAGTAACGGAGAACGGTGCTTTTTTGGTCATCACGGCTGCGGTGAGCACTACGGGCAACGAACTGTACGTGCAGGATTTGCGCACGCCCAACGCGCCCATCGTGCGGTTGTTTGAAGGGTTTGAGTTTGAGAACAGCCCGGTGCACGCAGACGGCCAGAGCCTGTACGTACAAACAACATGGGGCGCGCCCAACGGGCGTTTGATGCGCTGCTTTTTGGACCGACCGGAACCCAGTCGGTGGGAAGAAATTATTGCGGAGCGACCTTACCCCATTACGGTATCGACGGGTGGAGGGTTCTTTTTTGTGAATGGATTGAAAGACGCTTTGAGTGTGGTGGACCGTGTTTCGGTGGACGGCAAAGAGGTGGTCTCCGTGCCGTTGCCCGGCCAGGGAACCGTCAGCGGGGTGGGCGGAAAGTGGAATGCACGCGAACTGTACTTCTCCTTTACCAATGCCGTAACCCCAGGAACGCAGTACCGGTATGCACCGCGCGCCAATACGGTTGAACTGTACCGGGCGAGTTCCATCGATTTTAATTCGGCGGACTACGTTTCGTATCAAGTGTTTTACACCAGCAAGGACGGCACCAAGGTGCCCATGATGATCACGCACAAGAAAGGATTGAAATACACCAAGAAAAATCCCACGATTTTGTACGGATACGGCGGCTTTGGTGTGAATTTGACGCCGTCGTTCAGCACCTCATACGTGGTGTGGTTGGAAAACGGCGGCGTGTTGGCCATCCCCAATTTGCGCGGCGGAGGTGAGTACGGCGAGGCATGGCACAAGGCGGGCACGCAGTTGCAGAAGCAAAACGTGTTCGACGATTTTATAGCAGCGGCCGAATACTTATTTGCACAGAAGATTACGTCGTCCAAGTATTTGGCCCTCTCTGGCGGTTCCAACGGCGGGTTGTTGGTGGGTGCAGTAATGACGCAACGTCCGGATTTGGCCCGCGTGGCCTTCCCCGCGGTGGGGGTTTTGGACATGCTGCGCTACCACACGTTTACGGCGGGAGCCGGATGGGCATACGACTACGGCCCGTCCGAACAAAGCGAGGAAATGTTCCGCTATTTGTTGGGCTACAGCCCGGTGCACAACGTTAAAAAAGGAACGTGCTACCCGGCCACGCTGGTCACAACGGCGGACCACGACGACCGAGTAGTACCGGCCCACTCGTTCAAGTTTGCGGCAGAACTGCAGGACAAGCAGGGGTGCGCCAATCCGGTGGTGATTCGCATCGAAACGAATGCTGGCCACGGCGCCGGTAAGCCCACTGCCATGGTGATTGAGGAGGCCATCGACAAGTTTGCTTTCGCCTTTTGGCACATGGGCGTGAAATCTTTGCCGAAGAAAAAATAAACTCCCCCAAACGGTACGTTACCGCTATCCCTTCCAAAAAGCAAGCAGATGAAAGCCTTTGAGAATTACGTAATGGGCCAGTGGGTGGCCGGAGACGGAGTGGAATGGACGGCCGCCGATGCGCGCACGGGTGCGGCCTTGGGCACGGTTTCCAGTGCCGGGCTGGACTACGCTGCGGTGCTGGCGTACGGTCGAGCGAAAGGCGGCTCCGCGTTGCGGAAGATGACGTTTCCCGAGCGCGGCCGGATGCTGAAAGCAATGGCACTGTACTTGAACGAGCGCAAGGAGTCCTACTACGCTTTATCCGCGGCTACAGGAGCTACCCGCGTGGACAGTTGGATCGACATTGAAGGCGGCATTGGTAATTTGTTCGCCAACGCGTCATTGCGCAAGGAGTTTCCGGATTTGCCGTACTACGTGGACGGAGACCCGGTGCGACTGAGCAAAAACGGCACCTTCGTGGGCCACCACTTGATGGTTCCGCGCCGAGGTGTAGCCGTGCACGTGAACGCGTTTAACTTCCCCGTTTGGGGCATGCTGGAAAAGATTGCGGTGAATTTACTGGCCGGTGTTCCCGCGGTGGTTAAACCGTCCGAGTACACCAGTTTCCTGACCGAAGCGGTCGTGCGGGATATAGTGGCAAGCGGCATTCTGCCCGACGGCGCCCTGCAGTTGTTGGTGGGCAAGGGAGTGGGTGTTTTGGATGCTGTATCCGAGGGCGACGTGGTGACGTTTACGGGTTCCAATGCGACCGGTTTGCGCCTGAAGCAGCAGCCGCATTTTGTGGAGCGCGGCGTTCCGTTCAACTTGGAGGCAGATTCGTTGAACGCCATGGTTTTGGGCCCGGAGGCCACGCCTCAAACGCCGGAGTTTGATTTGTTTGTGAAAGAAGTGGTCAAGGAAATGACCATCAAAGCCGGCCAAAAGTGTACGGCAGTGCGCCGCGTGGTGGTGCCGGAAGAGCATTTGGAGGCGGTTCAGGCGGCCTTGGTGCAGCGGTTGTCCACCACCACGTACGGAGATCCGTCCAAGGAAGGCGTTCGGATGGGACCGTTGGCCACAGCGCTTCAGGTGGAGCGCGTGCGGTCTGCTGCGGAGGCTTTGGCGGAGGAGATGCCGGCGGTTTTTGGCAATCCAGCGGGAGTTGGCGCGCCGGTGGCGGATCACCCGGAAGCGGGGGCCTATTTTGCACCGGTTTTGTTCCGAAACGACCGTCCGTTTGCCGCGTTGCGCGCGCACGAAATTGAGGCCTTTGGCCCCATCAGCACCCTAATGCCGTACCGTTCTTTGGATGAGGCGGCAGCCTTGGTGGCTTTGGGAAAAGGCTCTTTAGTAACGTCTTATGTGGGGGCCAATCGGGAAAATGCCCGCGATTTTACCTTGGAGGCGGCCACCAGCAACGGACGTATATTGGTGTTGGATGCGTCGTCGGCGAAAGAGAGCACGGGCCACGGATCGCCCATGCCGTTGCTGACACACGGCGGCCCCGGTCGAGCGGGGAACGGCGAGGAAATGGGCGGCAAGCGTGGCGTTTTGCACTACCTCCACCGCGTAGCGGTTCAGGGACACCCGGATGCCGTGCAGGCGTTGACCGGACGTTACATCCCGGGCGCTGCGCGCCCGGAGGCCAGCCCCCATCTGTTCCGTCAGTACTTTGAAGATTTGCGCATTGGGGACACCGTAACCACAGACAAGCACTTGGTCACCCTGCAGGACATCGAGGACTTCGCGGAATTGAGCGGTGACAAATTCTACGCCCACATGGATGCGTCGGCGTTGGAAGGCACCATTTTCACGGGCCGCGTGGCGCATGGGTACTTCATCCTGAGTCGGGCCGCGGGACTTTTCGTAGACCCCCCAAAAGGGCCGGTTTTGCTCAACTACGGCATTGAGTACTGTCGGTTCACCAAGCCGGTGTATCCGGGAACCACCGTAGGGGTCCGCTTCACGGTGCAAGAAAAAATCGACCAAGAAAAACGCTCGCCCGAAGACGTGGCCAAGGGAATCGTCAAGTTTTACGTGGAAGTGTACGACGATCAGGACGACGTGGTCGCTGTGGCGGTCATCCTGACCATGGTCAAAAAGCGCACCGATGCCTAATCGGTTGATTCGCGAGGAATTCTCGCTGCCGGAAGGCGCCTACGCGGTGTTGTTTTTGAGCGAGCGCTCGTTGGACCAACCGGACTACGACCGCATGGACGACGCCACCCTGCGTACGGTGGAAGGACTTCCGGGTTACTTGGGGTACGAAATGGTTCGCCAAGGGGAGGCGGCCATTTTCATCAGCTACTGGCAAGACCGGGCTGCGGTAGATGCGTGGGAGCACCACGCGTTGCACCGGGAGGCCAAAGCGAACGGCAGAGCGCTTTGGTACGACGGATACCGGTCCGTGGTTTGCCGC
>CAYXHJ010000116.1:0-6100 GCA_964464855.1 uncultured Owenweeksia sp.
GGGCCAAAAGCAGGAGACCACCTCGTCTTGGTACGGGTTGTTTTCCGAACGCGGAGAGCCCACCGAGGCGTTGGTGGCCGTGGGCAACGGTTGGCGCTTGGCCAACGCGCGCGCCCAAGCCTTTGCGGATGCTGCTGCGCCTTCGCCCTTGGACCAGCGCCCCCAAGCCGGGGATGGGACGACGGCCGGCACCTTTGAGGCGCGCCAGGAGCGCCCGCAGGTGTCCATCGAAAGCTTGGATTCCTTGTTTTACCGCGCAGAAGCCGGTGCGCCACGGAGCGTACGGGTGCGCGGCGCATGGCCGGAAAACGCCCGGTTCTGGCTGGAATTGGTGCCGGAAAGTACGGACATCAAGGCCGGGGGCGATGTGGAATCCAAGCCCGCCACCTTGTTGCGCAAACGCGTGCGCCTCACCGCGGATCTGCCCGTGGTCAACTTTAAGGCACCAGCTGTTCCCGGCGCGTACCGCGTCGTAGTTGTGGCTCAAGGCCCCAACGGATACGTGGCTTATGCCAACGCCCCACTTTGGATCAACCCGCGCCCATCCGGCGCCCGCCCGCGCACCTGGGTGGATTGGGAAACCATCAACCGTATAGACTGATGTTCACGAATTTTAAACGTTTGGCTACCCGAGCAGCCGGTCTCGCAGTGGTCTTGGCAGCGCCGGACGCATTTCTAGGGGCTCAAAAAGCTTTGGCGGCCTCGGTACCGGCCACTTCAATGACCCGGGAGACCTTCCAAAATCCGGACACGGCGGTCCTTCACGCCACCCGCAACGTGCTGGACGAGGAGAAAAAACGAATTATTTTCTTGGATCCAGAACCCGTCGGTAATTTTCCCAAAATGGAACCGGCGAGGCTGCGAACTCTGAACGCCAACGGGTTTTTCCGGCAGTTCATGACCTACCGCCACCTGCCCGGAAACTATGCGTACCTCCCCACAGGGCAAATGCTTCCACGCGAGTTTTTTGTGGGGGACGACAGCCAGCTCCCCACGTTGATGGTGAACATCACGGGCAAAACGCGCCCCGGCGCCACATTCGGCATGGATTTGTACGCCTTTCAATTTTTGGACAACCCTGGGCGTCCGGCCTACGGCGTGCAAGGAGATTTAGGCGGACACCTGCTGCTCAACTTGGGGATGAATGTGTACGCCACCCTGCCCACGGCCTTGGGCCCGTTGAGCGTGAAGCTGGGCGGCATCCACTGGGAGGAGATGACGGACCTCACGATGGGCGCCTACACCGGCTACAACCGATACATGCTTTTTGATCGCAACCCGTGGGATCCCATTGGATCGACCCCTTTTGCTCGATACCAGCGGTACATTGAGGCGGGAAGCGTCAACCAAGAAATGCGCTGGGGAAAACGGGCCTTTGTGGGCGGCGTAGTGGATTGGACCGGTCTGCCGCACGGTCAAAAGATCAAGGTTTTGGTCGGTAAAAACGAACAAAACGGCGGCTTTGACCGACGTCCAAACGGAGCATGGGGCGGACAGTACCAATTGCCGCTGGGCAAGGTGCAATTCTCTGCGCAGTCCATGCAGCAGCGGAGCTACCAAGACTCTTTGCTGCGCAAGCCCTTTGGTTCCGGCACGGCTACCGGCAAGCTCTCCTACACCAGCGGCAGCTGGACCACCTCCGTTGAAGGCGGCTACGGCTACTACTTTTCCGAAGAAAACGGCCAAAGCGGCGGTCCCGTAGCCCAACTGCGCGCCGCCAAACGTTTGGGCACCCGTTGGCAATTGTTGCTCCACGCACATGCCGTGCACCCCGGAGCCGTAAACAACGCCAGCGCCGTGGTCAACGGATCCGTGCAGGAAGCCGCCGTAAACCAAATTCCCGCGGGTCAAGCCGGCAGCCAGGCGGTATTGAACCCGGTAGGTCCGTCGTTGCTGGGTTTTGCCCAATTGGCCAACAACCGCTTTGGCGCAGACCTCAACGCCGTGTACAAAGCCAAGCACGTCTACCTCACCGGCGGCTATTCGGCCACCCGGCAATGGGAAGCGGGCGGAACCACTTTTGCTTTTGGACATCCGGTGAACGCCCTTACCCGCTCCCGCTTCTACCGCTGGGGATTCCCGCAAGCGGTGGGACCTTACGGACGCACCAACGTCTTGTACCGCAGCACCTACGAGCTGTTGGATTTCAAAGTTCCGGTAGACCAGCCCTTGCATTTTTCGCAGTGGGAAGCTCAAGCCCTGTACACCATTCCCGTAGGGAACCACCAGATTGCCTTCAACCACCTGGTTCGCGCGCATTCGGTTCAACTCCAGCCGTCCCTTTTGTACGTTCGGCCCGACGCCGTGTTGCGCCAGTATTCGTCGGAAAACGAAATTTACTGGAAAACCGGAGACCGTTGGACGTGGGTAGGTTGTGCCAGCGCCGACGCCACTTTGGGCAGCCTAAAAACCAACTACAACGCCACCGGACGCCCCATAGACCAACGCGGATGGGCCCTGGGTCTGGGTTTTGATTGCTGGGCCGCAGACAACGCACAAATCTTTTTCCGCCACAAAGCTTTTGGGTTTGCGGACCGGAGTTTTGAATTAGACGCCTTCCGGGGCACCGAAACCACTGTTGAATTGAAGTTATTCTTTTGATGATGAGCTCTTTAAAATTCGGATTGGCCCTGGCCGCTGCAGGACTGCTGCCCGCCGCATGGATGCCCGCCGCCGCCCAAACACCGTCGGCACCTTGGCGCCCCAAATTTTCCCTCAACGGCCACACCCGCGCAGCGTACACCGCCGACGCTTTCCGTTTGGCCGGGGACACCACCACCTTGCCCCGCGAGAACAGCGGCCACGTGCTGGCAGACCTGGGCATGAACGTCCGTCCCAACGACCAAACGGAGGTACAAGCCATGGTGCGTGTACGCAACGACTACGGCGGTTTTTGGGGATCCGGCGTTTCGTTTGACGTCCGCCAACTCACGGTCAAAGGCCTCATCAACAATCGGTTTCGGTACGCCGTAGGAGACTTGGACTACAAGCTCACGCCCTTTACGATGCAGCGCACGGCGCCCCTGCTGCAAGCGGGAGACGTGCTTCCGTCTTTGGAACTGTTCCAGCGCGCCCTGCCCGGGAACGACGTCTGGATGAACCCCGACGGCACCTGGCGCACCCAAGGAGCGTCGGTGGAGTGGGGGCTTCGGTACAAAAAGGGCCCCGAATCGCACAAAACCAACCTTTTTGCGTTCCGACTGCGCCCGGCTTTGGGCGGAGCGCAAACCGAACAGTGGGCCACCGGCGGACGCACCGTTTTAATCTGGAAAACCTTTTTCGTGGGGGCCAACACCGTTTTGGTGCAGGACGTGCCCGGAACCAGCGCCGCCACCCTTTTCTACCGCAACGCCGTGGCCACCTTGAACGCCGGCTGGGCCATCAACAACCGGGGCCTAAAACTGAATGGTGAAGGCGGAATTTCCCGCACCCAATGGGCCGTTGCCAACGCGCCCGCCAAAGGCGATTATTTCTACCAACTAACGCTGTCCGGTGCACGTCGCCGGTGGTCTGTGGGCTATCGGGACATCGGGCCCGACTTCTTCAGTCCGTCGGCCCAAACCACCGCCTACAACCTCACCAACGTTCCCGGATCGTTTTCCCGCACCGGCAACGACCGCGTGCTCCGCACCGCCAATTTGATGGACCTGCATCGGGAAACCAGCCTGTACCGCACCGCGTGGAACCCCACCTTGGGCGCGGAACCGTCGGTGTACCTCACGATGGATCCCTTTGGCGTATCCACCCCAAACCGACGCGGTCTTTCCGCGGAGTGGAATCCCACCCCCCACTCGCTGGCGGGCAAACCCGTGGGACCGTGGAACCTTGTGTTAAAGGCAGACTGGGCCAGCGAGATTCGCGGTCAAGGCACCGCCGCGCTCACGCAGTTCGCGCGCCTGGACGCCCTGGGTGGTTGGTCCAGCAAAAACTGGAGCGTGCGCGCCCTGCTCCGCTGGCAACGCACCTGGCGCACCGACGCCGGCAACGGCGTCCCCAACTATGCGCTGAGCCAGCCCTGGCTCAAAGCCAACGTGGGCTACCGTTTGCGCAACGATTTGCGCTTGGACGCCGGGCTGTGGACCGTTCAAAGCACCGGCTACGCCTTCCAATCCGTACGCGACGCCCAAAACCAAGTGGTGGACTTCACCGGGGGCGAGGTAAACTACCGCGAGTGGTTGCCCGTGGCCTCGTTGACGTACCAACCGTTTGAGAAAACCCAGCTGGTGGCCGGTTGGATGGCCAACGCCCGCGCTCAAAACGGCACTGCCGGTCCGCGCCTCTCGTCCGCCTTTGTGGCCTACATCCAGTCGTTTTAACTGAATTTCAGCCTTCTGAACGCATTGATCATGAAAAAGACACAAACCACGAACGCCGCCCGTCGCTTCAACCACGGGCTCGCTGGAGCCCTTCTGGTGGCCGCAGGCCTTGTTTTCGCTTCTTGCGAGCGCGACCTCACCCCAGACGGCCCCAATTTGGAAGATTTGTACGGAAATTTTGCCGTGCGCGAAGGCTTGCAAGCCTCTGCGGCCACGGTGGACTTTGGGGCCGGCCAGACGGTGCATTTCACTGCCAAAACGTCCATCACGGCGGATTGGGTGCTGGAAGTACGCGGTACCGCCAGCGGTTCCCGCTGGCGCCTGGAGGGCAAGTCCAAGGAGTTGAATGCCGCCAACGCCACGTGGGAGGGGCAAACCACGCAGTTTCCCACGTTTGCGGCGGAGCCGTGCAACGTCAAGCTGTGGTGGCCCGGACAGCCAGACACCTTGCGCACCACGGTGGAAGTGACCGGAACGCGCGCGCTGGAAGGCATCGTCTTGGACGCGTTTGACGCGCCCGCCATCCAATCGCACTGGACCCCCTTCCTGCAAACCGGCGCCAACATGAAATTCACCACCGTCAACGAGGCCCCACGCGCTCAAGGCAGCTCCTACTACCGCATGGGCGGCGCAGTTGCTTGGGACTGGCTGATTGGCATGCTGGACCTTTTTGCCGACGACTACAACGCAACGGACGGCTTTGGCCTCCCCTCAGATGCCACCAAGGTCTATTTCAACGGCATTTTCAAACAGAAAGCGGGCCTCAGCAACGGCATCGTACTCCTGCAGTTCCGGGAGGACGACAACGGCGACGGCGTCTACCAGTCCAACAACGAAGACCTGTGGGCCGTGGAAATCCGGCCCGGTGCCAACTGGAAGTTGGAGTCCCTGAAGTACAGCGATTTGGTCACCTTGATCAACGGAGCACCTGCGTCCGCTGTGGGTAACGGCATTCACGAGCCGCACAAGCTGCATCAGGTGTCCGTGTTGTTCTTGGCAAATCCCTCCAGCGGCTACGCCGAGTGCGACGCAGACGCGCTGTTGTTTTCGTTGAACGCCCCCGCTAAATTGTGATGCGCGCGCCTTTGTTTTGCGGCCTTTTGGCCCTTACCCTTGCGCCCTACAGTGCCTTTGCTGGCATTTTGGAGTCGGTTGGGAACGAAAATGCGGCGGAGCAAAAATCGGCCGCTTTGTTGTCTATTGGGTCGGATAAATCGACGGTTCGGTATGGGATGTCGGCTGTTGGGCTTGCTTTATCAAGCACAACAGTCAACTTATTGCACCAAAAAATCGATTTAACAACTGGTTTACAGGCCGATACGGCCCGCGCACGCAACCGCAGCCAAGAGGCCCCATTGCGCACCGTGGTGCTGGATCCCGCGCCAGTACAGGGTTTTCGCGGAATGTACGACGCCCTGAATCCGGACAACCAGTACGAGCACATCAACGGATTTGCCTCGTTGACGGTTCTGGAAGGTCCCGCCGGCGATGCATTTTGGACGGCCGGAACCGCCGCATGCATAAAAGCGAAATTAACCGCCCAAAATACCTACCTCATCAACTGGAACAAGCCCGGAGGCGGTTGCCCATGGGTCGGTCTGGGCGTGGGCTGGGACCAGTGGAGCGGCAAGAATTTGGGCCCCATCTTGGACGTGGCCGCCATTGAATTGGTGGTGCGCTTGCCCGAAGGTCAGCCCGTAAAATCCTTTCCGTGGGCTTTTGGCCTGGAAGATTACAGCGGCCGCCAGGCCTGGATGGGCATGAGCGCAGACCGCATCCTCAAC
>CAYXHJ010000117.1:0-1498 GCA_964464855.1 uncultured Owenweeksia sp.
GGCTGTGCTTCAAAGGCACCGCGGATGGCTGCTGTTTCAAAAGCAGGAAATGCTTGGTCGTTGTAGTCAAAATTTACCAAGGCCAAAGAACCAGCCGCGGGGCGGTAGTCTGGGTTGGTGAAGTCGTACGGAGTGGTTAGGATGTTGGCAGAGCTCACCAAGGTGTCGTTCATGTTGGCGGCTACCCATCGCTTGGGGTTGAAGGTGCTGCCGCTGTTGGTGATGACGCGCTTGTTGGCCAAAGTACCGGCGATGATGTTGTTGCGGAAGCGCAACAGTTCCTCGTTGGCGCGGGCCTCAGAAGCAGAACCGTCTACGTGCAAACCTTCGCGGAAGTCCATGAAGATGGAGTTGAAAATCTTCATTTCGGAGTTGCGACGCAGGCGCAAAGCGCGCTTGAACTTGGGATCAACCGTGGCTGCAACGTTGCCGCGCAGTGGGCCGATGGCCGTAACGTTGGAGAACGAGGCGGCCGTTTTTGGGGTAGCGTTGTCGCCAGCACCGTTGTTGTCGCACTCTAAACCCTCCGAAGTAGAACCGGAAGACTGGTCTGCGATTTGTGGATCGCGAACGATCAAGGCGTATTGAACGCTACCGCGGAAACCGAAGTCGCAGTCCATATCGTCGTCCAAGTTGCGGTAAGACACTAGGTGCTTGGCGTTCACCGTACCGCCGAACCACTCAAACGCGTCGTCGTTGATGAAGGATGTTTGAACGTAGTCAATCACGGTGTTGCGGCCCACGGAACCCAAGGTCAGTCCGTTGATTTCTTTGTCCACTTGGTAGGCGTATCCCCCGAACTCAATGCGGATAAACTTCAAAACACCGCTGTTGTCGTTGTCGTCCGGAGTAGTTCCGCCGCCGTATTCCGTATCCGGACCCGTAGGCAATCCTTCGATGTTGCCAATGCCGTTGGACAGGTTGTTGGCGGCTTTACCCAAAACCACAATTCCGCCCCAGTCTCCGATGGCACGTGAGCCGGGAGCAGCACTTGAGGTGAAGACAATCGGTTGCGTCATAGTGCCCTCGGCGATCAACTTGGCGCCTTTGGTGATGATCAGTGCAGAACCGGCAGAGGCCACGTTGCCGCGGATCACGGTTCCGGGCTCAATGGTCAAAGTGGCGTTGTTTTTAACGTAGATGGGACCGCTCAACAAATAAACGTTGTTGCTGGTCCATGTGGTGTTGGTTAAGATGTTCGACGCCACAGTCACCGTAGGGGTTCCGTAGGCGGTCGTTTGCGGACCCCAGTTGGTCCACTGGTCCGTCCACATTGTTGCGGGGGCCGGGGCAAAGGCGCCGCGGTACTTGGTGGGCTCAAAGCTCCACGAAGACTGGGCCGAGGCGGTCAAACTGGCCAAGGCAGCAGCCAAGAGGATCGATTTTTTCATGCGGGTTTTTATTTGGTCACAAACCTAGACCCGCTATGTTTCCGCAATGTCTCCGCAAGGTTAACGATGCGTTGCCGCTGTGTTACGCTTGTGTTGCGATGCATCGG
>CAYXHJ010000117.1:1508-3501 GCA_964464855.1 uncultured Owenweeksia sp.
TTTTGCCGCGCGTTGGAGCTCGTTCATCGCAATACTACGATAAAGCGGGGTGAGCGGGTATAAAAAAGGCCTCCCGGAGCCCGGGAGGCCTTTATCCGCAAGACTTCCGCCGCGTTTCCTTAAAACTTGTACGTTGCGCCCAACGTGATCGTCGGGCCAAAGTTCGTGCGCCACACCTCGTCGTCCCCCACGATGCCGGCAGCGGCGTCGGACGGATCCCACTTCTGGTTGTTGGTGATGTCGTTGAAGAAAATCAAGTCTTGCGCGAGCAAGTCCTTGGCCGTCAAGCGTAAGCTCCATTTCTTGTCCTTGCCAAAATCTTTTGCCACAGACAAGTCCAATACCGAGCGGCCTTGCTCCCAAATGCTGGGCTCTTGGATGGAACCCACAATGAAAATGCGCGGTCCCACGCGGTTGAAGGCGGCGCTCACCGTCAAACCGGATTCGACGTCTTGGTACTGCAGACCCGCGTTGATCACGTAAGGCGATTGACCTTGCAGCGGACGGATGGAGTCCGGTACCCCGGCCAGGCCACGCACGTCTACGCGGGAGCGGATCCAGGTGTAGTTGGCAAATGCCGTCAGCTTGCTCCACAGGTTGTCTTCGCCGCCCAAAAGGGTGTTCAGGACCAGTCGGCCTTCCACTTCAAAGCCCCAGTCTACGGCACGGCGGACGTTTTCAAACGTGTACTCGGTCACTACGTCCTCGCGGGTGCGCTGCTCAATGGGATTGGCGAAGTCCTTGTAGAAGGCGCTCACGGAGAAGACTTGGCCGCGGCCCGGGTACCACTCGTAGCGGGCGTCGTAGTTGTAGATCAGGGCGCGCTGCAGGTTCACGTTGCCTGTAACGACGTAGCGCGTGGTGAAGTCGTAGAAGGCAAAGGGAGCCAGCTCGCGGAATTCCGGACGGTTCACGGTTTGGGCAAAACCAAAACGCAGGTTTTGTTTGTCGTTCAGGGAGTAAACTAAGTTGACAGACGGCAAAAAGTCCGTGTTGGCGTTGTTCACCTGAACCGTGTCGTTGTTGTCCGTTTTGGAGTACAGGTTTTGGCCAAAGGATTCCAAACGACCGCCCCAGATGACGCGGGTCTTCTCCAAAATTCGAGTGTCCACCTGCACAAAACCAAAGCCCAATGCGGCATTGGCCAAGTACGAGTCCGAGGACTTGGTTCCCTCACGCAGGGTGAATCCTTTGGTACCGTCGGCCAAAACACCCACGTTGCCGGGCTGGAAAATTTGGGCGTCGGACTGATTCAATAAGTTGAAATTGAAGCCCATGAGGCTCAAGTACGTGTAGCCAAATTGACGCGCTACGTAGGTGCGGTCCCGGTATTGGCCGCCCACGCCGACTTTCACCGAGTTGCGCAAACCGGCGTCTGGGAAGTCCAAATTGCCTTCCCAGGTGGCTTGTCCGCTGTACAAATCCTCCACGTTGGTGCCGTAGAAGCGGCTGCCGGAGTAGTCCGGGCCCACGGAGCTGCTGGTGATGGCGGCGCGCCAGCCGGTGTCTGCGGGGTTGTCTACGTTTCCGTAGTACAAGGTGTTGCGCAGGTTGGGAACCGTCCGTACGATCCGACTGTACCCGGTCAACCACTGTACTTTATTTTTCTTTTCGCCCACCACGTGCTGTCCGGTCAATTGGGTGGACACGATCTGGTTGTTGGTGAACCATCGGGCCGTTTGCTTCAAAACGTCGTTCGGTGCGTCCAAGGGGTTGTATTGGCCGTAGCGGGCCAGTACGCGATCTTGGGAGGTCACCGCGTAGAGGTTCTTCCACCCAAAGGTGTGTTTGGGCGACGCGTTGTACGCCACGTTCAGCAAGGCGCCGCCTAACGTGTTGACGGTGTAGTTTTTGTCCGTGAAATCACGCTCCAGCTGGCTGGGTTCCGTGCCGCTGATGCTGTTCATCCAAGACTTGCGGGTGGTCTCGTTGTAGTTGTTGGAGTTGTTGTACGTCAACGCGTAAATGACGCCCAACTTCTTGCCGCTGTCCC
>CAYXHJ010000117.1:3511-5992 GCA_964464855.1 uncultured Owenweeksia sp.
GAGCCGCCGCCCGCGTACTGCGCGGAGAAGGCCGGCAGGAAGGTTTTGCGCTGCAGCGCCCAGTCGTTGGCAAACAGCTGTGCGGTGGCCGCTCGCTCCGTGGGCGTGGCTTGAAACATTTGGAAGGAGCCCGGAACGCCGGCGGGCAGGGCGCGTGTGCCGTCGTCCACGCCCAACCAATCCAGCTTGCCGCCTTGGTAGTCCAAGCGCTCGCGGCCCGTGGTGATGGTGTTGTAGCCTCCGGAAAAGCTGAATTCGTGGAATTTTTTGCCCGGGAAGTTCTTGGTATTCACTTGAATGACCCCGCCGGCAAACTCACCCGGCAGTTCGGGCGTGGCGGTCTTCACAATCACCAAATTCTCCAGCAGGGCAGACGGGAAGATGTCAAACGAAAAGGCCTTGCGGTCCGCCTCCGTAGAGGGCAGCGGTGCGCCGTTCAAGTAGGCCGCGTTGTAGCGGTCGTTCAAACCGCGCACAATCGCAAATTTGTTGTCTTGGATCGACGCCCCAGACACGCGCTTGAGCACGTCGCCGGTGTTGCGGTCCGGCGTGCGGCGAATGCTCTCGGACGAGATGCCGTCGGACACGCTGGCCAAGTTTTTTTGCTGCACCAGCAGGGCGGTAGCATTCTCCTTGGTGGCCGTACCCGTGATGGTCACCACATCCAAGGTGGTGGCGTCTGCCTCGGCCAAAGGCACGGTCAGGCTCTGAACCTGTCCGGTCTTGACGGAAACGTCGGAGAGGGATTTGTTTTTGTAGCCGTAGTAGGTGAACAGCAGCTTGTAGGAGCCGGCGGGCAAGGACAACGTGAAATTTCCGTCAAAGTCAGAGAGGGCGCCTACGCTCAGGCCGTCCACCGTTACTTTTACGCCGGGAAGGGTTTCGCCGGTCTTGGCGTCCAGAACTTTACCTTCGACGGTTCCTTTGGTATTCTGCGCGTCGGCAGAAAAGGCCACAGAAAACGCGGCAACAAACGCAAGGAACAAGCTGATTTTGCGAACAAAAGGGTGCATGCAGGGGGGCTTTGAATTCGGCCGCAAGGTGGCATTCCACCTTCACCCCTGTGTGAACAAATCGTTACCGCAATGTTAAGAAGCGCTGGGCGCAGAGGAGTTGCGCGGCCCCGGGGCATCGGTTTCTGCTTCAACGGAATCATCCGCACCATCGGCATTGGCATCGGCACCCAAATCCTCCAATGCGGCAATCCAGGCTTCCACGCGCTGCACGTCTTTGGCGTACGAATGCTGGTACAGCCAGTCGGACAGTTTTAATCCCAACGGGATGGCTGCCAAACTCACCCCCACCAGCACGAACACCAGGGGCCACTTGTCTTCAAAGGCCACAAAATCAGGATCTCCGGAGCCAATAACCCCGCCCATCAGGAAGCCTGTGGCGGCGGCAAGGGGCAAAGCACCGCCGGTCATCCAGCGCTGCAAGGCCCACCAAGATTTGAGGTCGTCCCGCAGGTGGTGGAGGTAGGGGAGCACCGGAGCATCCGGCCGCAGGTGGTGAAATTTTGCAATCAGCGGCAGACTCATCCCGGCCAGCAGCAAATTGAAGAGCATCATGGCCACCAGACCAATGCGTATCCAGCGTTGTTCAAAGTCCAAAAAGAGGTAGCCGTAGAATCCGGTAATCCCAACGGCATAAATCAATCCGCCGTACAAATTGAAAAGGGCTTGACGAACAACCGTTTTTCCCGTTTTCTTAGCAGGACGGGGTTGAAATGCACGCGGTTGGGGGCCTTGAACGTCTCCGAATGAGGACGAGGCCGGAGTGTGGGCACCTTGACGCCACGCTGCCCGCAGTTGGTCGTCGGTCCATTCCGACGCCGCTGAAGGATCGTTGGGGGTCAACCGTGGGGACTGATCAGCCATTGTTGCAGTTTTTTCTTGATGCGATGCAGCCGCACCCCAACGGTGCCGGCTTCCAAGCCAAACATTTGGCCAATTTCTTCGTAGTCAAATCCCTCCAGGTGAAGACCGATGAGGGTTTGTTCCACCACCGGTAGACGGGCCAGCGCAGCGCTGAGGCGCTGCGCTGCGTCCCGCGAGGTTTCGTCCGTGCCGGATGCCGCCTCCGCGGCTGCGCCCGCTCCGGCGTCCTCCCAAGACTGCGTCACCGGCCGACGTTGCGCGCTGCGGTGCATCTGCAGCAGCGTGTTCAGCACCACTCGGTACAGCCACGTGGACGGTTTGGATTCGCTTCGGAAGCTGGGGTAGGCCCGCCGCACCTGCAAGTAAATCTCCTGATAGGCGTCGTCGGCCTCCCACCGATTGCTCGTGTGCAAACCAATGAGGTGAAACACCAACGATCGGTGTTCCTCCAGCAGGGCAAGGGCGGGATCAAGCACGTTGGATGCGGTAAACGAGACGCGGCGTCAGGAATTGTTCCAGCCGTCCAGAAAACCCCGGGCGGCATCGCTGGGACCGTCGGTCCAGGCCAGCCACATGCCCACCACCACCAACAAGGCCACTAAGT
>CAYXHJ010000118.1:0-5984 GCA_964464855.1 uncultured Owenweeksia sp.
CACCTTGGCGCCCGATACTTGTTTTGACGGACGCATTCGGTTGAACATCGACTACGGCGGCGATACAGCTACAAAATACTTGTACCGATGGACGTTCCCCAACGGAATTGTGGATACGGGCCGGGTTACGGTTTACCAATTGCCGGCGTCGGGGACCTACACCATTCAATTGGAGGCCATTGATTTAATTTGCAACGCCGTTTTTAAATACGAGTTCACAACTGCACTTTTGCGCATCAACCAACGCGTCTTCATTCCCAATGCTTTCACGCCCAACGGGGATAACGTCAATGAGTTTTTCGAAATCAAGGGCAACAACTGCGACCTGAAATCCACGCTCGTTGTGCTCAATTCATTTGGCAACGTGGTCTTTGAAACGGACAAACCCTTTGTGGACTATTGGGACGGAACCATTGCGGGCAAGCCCGCACAGTCCGACACGTACACCTACCGTTTGGTGCACGAGGAAGGGGTATTCACCGGATACGTGACATTGATTCGTTAAAACCAACCCCAATCACGCCCCCCGCCAATTTGCGGTTGTCTCCCTGATGTAGCGATTTAAACGGTTTTCAATGCCTCAACCAAAGCGTCGATTTCGTCTTTGGTATTGTAGCGACTGAAAGACAAGCGCAAACCATCGCCGGAGCCAATGGCCTCCAGTACGTGGCTGCCCTTGCTGGATCCGGAAGAACAGGCACTGCCACCGGAGACGCAAAATCCTCTAATGTCCAAGGCAAAAGTGAGCATTCCTCGGTTGGGATCTCCTTCCGGCAAACTGATGTTTACCACCGTATACAAGCTGTTGTCCAAGTCACCGGAAGCTCCGTTGAAGGATATGCCCGGCAAGGCATTTTGGAGGCGCTCAATGGCATGCGCTTTTAAACTGCGCATGTGTTGATGATCTGCTTCCATACGATCGTGGGCCAACTTAAAGGCCTTTGCCATGCCCACAATGCCCAATACATTTTCGGTTCCGCTTCGGTGACCCCGCTCTTGCGAACCGCCGTGAATGAACGGATGGAGGCCGGAATTGGCCTTGACGTAGGCAAATCCAACGCCCTTGGGACCGTGAAACTTGTGCGCGCTGCACGCCGAGAAATCAACGGACAGTTGACTGTAGTCCACCGGGAAATGCGCTAACGTTTGCACCATGTCCGAGTGGAACCAAGCTCCGTACTTTTTACACAGCGCTCCTACCGATTCAATGGGCAGCAGGTTGCCAATTTCGTTGTTGCCGTGCATCAAGCTTACCAAAACGGAAATGCCCTCCTCTTGTGCGGCTTGGAGCTCTTGTTCCAGCCAATGAAGGTCCACATCGCCGCGCGCATTTACGGGAGTCAAACGGGTGTCGCACAATCCTTGTGCGGCCAATTCTTCAGCCACGTGCAGAACCGCATGGTGTTCTACCGGACTCGTGACAACCCGGCGCCCCCCCACGCCCCGTACCCCCCCTTCGAGCGCCCAATTGTCCGCCTCAGTTCCGCCCGACGTGAAAATAATTTCGCCCGGTGTGCAACCCACCAAAGAAGCTATTTCCTTGCGCGCCGTTTCCACCAGCGCTCGGGCCTTTCGACCTTCCGCATGGGTGGAACTCGGGTTACCAAAGGTGTCCAAGACATCAATTAAAACGGACTTTACCTCGGGGTCCAAGGAAGTTGTAGCGGCGTTGTCAAAATAAATCATGCGGTGAAACTTATTCGGTAGTTAATGCTTTGCGGTAATTTGTTATTGGGCAAAGGCAGAAATGAATCGATCCGCCAAGGCATCGGCTTCCTGTTGGGAAGGCGCTTCCGTGTAAATGCGGACGATGGGTTCGGTATTGGACTTGCGCAAATGAACCCACGATTCTTGAAAGTCAATTTTAACCCCGTCAACGGTGGTGATACGCTCGTCTTTAAATTGCTCAGCGATGCGCGCCAAGGCGGCGTCAACATCGGCTGTTGGATCCAATTCGGCCTTTTTCTTCGACATGTAATACATGGGATACCGGCGTTTCAGAGCACTGACAGTACCTCCTTGGTAGGCCAAATGAGTAAGAAACAAGGCAATTCCCACCAACGAATCGCGTCCGTAGTGCAGTTCTGGGTAAATGATGCCGCCGTTGCCTTCACCTCCAATCACCGCGCCCAACTCCTTCATGGTTTCCACCACATTGACTTCGCCAACGGCCGAAGCACGGTACAAACATTGGTGCCCCAAGGCCACATCCCGAAGGGCGCGGGAGGAACTGAGGTTGCTAACGGCGGGACCCGGAGTGCGGTCCAAGACATAATCAGCTACAGCTACCAGCGTGTACTCTTCGCCAAACATTTCGCCCGTCTCGTCAATCAGGGCGAGTCGGTCTACATCTGGATCCACCACAATTCCCAAATGCGCCCCCACGGCAGGAACGAGTCGACAAATTTCTCCCAGATGTTCCTTCAACGGCTCTGGATTGTGCGGAAACTGACCGTTGGGCTCGCAGTACAACTCCTCTACCTCGCAGCCTAAGGCGTCCAAAAGCAATGGAACGGCTATGCCTCCGGTAGAGTTAACAGCGTCTACAGCAACCTTGAATTTGCAGGCACGGATGGCGGGCACATCCACCAACGGCAGTTGCAAAACAGCCTCAACGTGGCGTTCGAGGGCGTCGTGGACGGTGGTTTTGGTTCCTAATTCGTGAACTTCAACAAACGAATAATCTTCGGAGGCCACCCGATCCAAAAGCGATTTCCCGTCCGCTGCAGAGATGAATTCACCGCGGTGGTTGAGGAGCTTCAGAGCGTTCCAATTTACAGGGTTGTGGCTGGCCGTTAGGATGATTCCTCCTTGAGCACCTTGAGCAACAACTTCCATTTCTACCGTGGGTGTGGTGGAAAGGTCCAAATCAACGACATCGATGCCGGAGGCGAGCAGGGTGTTCTCCACCAGACCTTGAACAAAGGGACCGGACGGACGAGCATCGCGACCAATAACCACTTTAATTCGGCCGGTAGATGCATAAGTTTCTTTCAACCAACTGCTGTAAGCCGCAGCAAACGCAACTGCATCTACCGGGGTAAGGGCTTGATCCGGCCTACCGCCGATGGTACCGCGAATGCCGGAAATGGATTTAATGAGCGCCATACAGTTCTTATGGAAAGGTGTGTTGGGCAAAATTACGGGTATCCAGCCGGATGTTGACAAGGTTGTGGAAAACGTTTTGCAAATCCTTCCGACCTTTGAACCAATTAACGCGTAGTTTAGTACCATGCACGAAGCCGAAGAACAGGCCCTTATTCGACGTTTTGAGCACATGCTGCAAGCGGATGTGGTGGGGTTCTTTGACGTGGAAGAATTCGAGCACATTGCTGCGTATTATTTGGAAACGGGCGATTTCACTAAAGCACTGAAAGCCATAGATTTTGGTTCCCACCAACACCCCTATGCGCCTTCCTTTGTGGTGAAAAGAGCCCAGTACTCCGTTGCGACCGATCGATTGGATGAGGCGGAACAATTTTTAAACCACGCTGAGTCCCTAGACCCCACAAACGCGGACGTTCACGCTACACGCGGACTCTTGTTTGCCAAACAAGGTCGGCCGGAAGAAGCCATTCGTTCCCTGAAAAAAGCCATTCGAACAGCAGAAGATCCGGTTGGCATTTGGATTCAATTGGGCGGTATGTACCAGAGCCTCGGGCGGTACGAAGAAGCCATTAAGTACTTCAAACAGGTATTGGACGAGGAACCGTCGGACGAAAACACCTTGTACAACTTGGCCATTTGCTACGATTCGATGGACCAAGGGCACAAAGCAGTGGAGTGGTTTCATGCCTTCATCCAGAAGCATCCGTACAGCGAAACGGCCTGGTACCACCTGGGCATTACGTACTCACGACTGCGAAACCCGGAAGAGGCCTTAAGATCGTTGGATTACGCCCTGCTGATCGACGATCAATTCACAGCAGCATACTACGAAAAAGCCCGCCTGCTGGAACGATCCGAACGATTTGCCGAAGCTGCGGCCGTCTACAAACAGTCCTTGGAGGGCGATGAAGAAAGCGGTTATGCGCACTTTCGCTTGGGCAATTGCCTGCGCATGATGGACCAGCTGGAAGGGGCCAACGAGCACTTTCGCAAGGCCATTGAACTGGATCCGGAATTAGATGAAGCTCATCTGGAACTGGCACTTATGCTCTGCGACCAAGGTCGTTTCTTCGAATCATTGCACCACATCAAAAAAGCATTATCCCTCGAATCCGAAAACCCGGACTACCACTTGGTTGCTGCTGACATCTACAAACGGATGGGATTGCTCCAAGAGGCGGAAAATCGCTACCGAACCGTGTTGTACACACTGCAAATGGCGGACCCGGACCTGTACATGGACTACGCCGAGTTGCTCTTGGACATGGAACAAGTGGATTTGGCGTACGACACCTTGTTGGAAGCTCTCCTTGCCTTTCCGGATTCGGAGGCCTTGCATGCCGTGTACGTTGGGTATCTACTGTCCTCCAACGACTGGGACGAAGCTCAGGCCTGGCTGGAGCGGGGCATGCGGTTAAATGCCCCGGAAATGGGGGCTTTGCTGCTGGAATACTTCCCGCACTTGCGCGAAGATTTCCGTTTGATGGAAAAATTGGGGCCGTACGCGCCTCCCCTCAATTAAAATCTGAACGATGAAAAAATCGCTACTCTTAGTGGCCAAAGGATTGGCCATGGGTGCTGCTGACGTAGTACCGGGTGTTTCTGGTGGCACCATTGCCTTCATTTCTGGAATCTACGAAACCCTATTGGCTTCCATATCTGCAGTTAATTTTTCGCTTTTTGGAGTCCTGAAAAAGGAAGGAATACCGGGTGTGTGGCGTGCGGTGAATGGTGCATTCTTGCTTCCGCTGCTCAGTGGAATCGCCATCAGCATTTTGAGTTTGGCGAAAGTGGTCACCTACCTGATGGATCATCAGCCCATTGGAATTTGGTCATTCTTTTTTGGACTGGTTTTGGCGAGCATTGTTTTGGTGGTACGTATGATTCGACGTCCCAACGGCATCGTGTGGATCGCCGGAGCCGTGGGTGCCGTTCTTGCTTATTGGATTACCACGTTAACCCCCGGAAACGCCGCTGAACTTTCCTACGGTTATTTGTTTTTTTGTGGCTTTATCGCTATTTGCGCTATGATTTTGCCGGGCATCAGCGGCAGTTTTATTTTGGTTCTTATGGGAGCATACCGATTTGTGTTGGACAGCCTGCACGAACGGAATTTGGCGGTGATTGGAATTTTCGCGGCCGGTGCTTTGATTGGGATCACCAGCTTTTCACACGTGTTAAAGTGGCTGTTTGCTCGTTTTCACGACGCTACAGTAGCGTGTTTGGCAGGTTTTATGTTCGGCTCCCTAGCCAAAGTATGGCCGTGGCGCACCGGGGGTGATTTCGACGCGCCGGACGCGCCGTGGAACTGGATCGATCGGGATCCTATGTGGCTCACCGCTATTGGCCTGGCCACATTGGGTGCCCTCTTGGTGCTCGGTTTGGAATATTGGGGCAACCGCAATGCCCGTGCCTGAACCTAAGGTGCTCCTGGGCTTGTTGGGACATCCCATCGGCCATTCGCGTTCCCCGCAGTTAATTCAGGAATTTGCCCGTGCAGCGGGTATTCCTGAGTTGGAGTATCGCCTTTGGGACGAACCCCATTGGCCTTCATCGCGCTCGGAGTGGTGGGAACGGGTAGGCCAACCACGGGGCTGGAACGTTACCATTCCCTACAAGCAAAGCATCAATGCATGGTTGGATGCATGGACCGACGAAGCCCGAGCCGTGGGAGCCGTCAATACAGTTGCTGTCTTACCGGACGGAACTTGGTTGGGGCACAATACGGACGCCGATGGCTTTTGGGAATCTTTACTCGATTTTCACGGTTTTCCTGCCGTCGGTGAGGCTTTGGTTTTGGGAGGAGGCGGGGCAGCCCGAGCCGTTCATCATGCTTTAGTAAGCCGCGGCTGGAAGGTGGTTGTTGCCGTTCGACG
>CAYXHJ010000119.1:0-5960 GCA_964464855.1 uncultured Owenweeksia sp.
CGAAGGCACCTTTGCCGCTTGGAAAAACCAAGTGGTCCCCAAACTGCAGCAACGCTTGTAAGGCCATTCAGCGCCCCAACCGCATCCCCATGACCCGTCTGGACCGCTACCTCATTGGCAAGTACTGGGGAACGTACGTCCTGTTCTTGGCGCTCATCATGTCCATTGCCGTGGTGTTTGACGTTTCCCAAAAACTGGACGATTTCATTACGAGCCAAGTGCCTGCCGGCGAAGTGGTTACCCAATACTACGTGCATTTTGTGGCCTACTACGGCACCCTGTTCAGCGCCCTCATCGTCTTTCTGTCCACCGTATTCTTCACCTCCCGACTCTCCGCCCAAACGGAACTGGTGGCCATGCTGGTGGGCGGCATGAGTTACGGCCGATTGCTGCGCCCGTACACCGTGGCGGCGGGCGCGGGTTGGCTGCGGCGCCGGCTGCTCCAGCACTGGTGGATTCCGGCCTCCAACGCCAAACGCATTGCTTTTGAAGATCGCTACGTGTTGGATGCTCCCGTTCGGGACGAACGGCCCATCAACATCCACCGGCAGGTGTCGCCGGGCACCTTTCTGTATTTTGAAACCTGGAGTCCCGACCGCTTGGCGGGGTACCACCTGACGTTGGAAAGCATTGAAAACGGTCGATTGCAACGCAAACTGAGCGCTGATTTTGCTCGGTTTGACACCGTAAAGCAGCGCTGGTTCCTGGACCTTTGGTCCCTGCGCACCCTGCAGCCCAGCGGCGAAATCCTTACTACCGGACGTGCCCTAGACACCGCCCTACCTTTTGGACCGGACCGCGTTTTGCCCGCAGCGTCGGAGTTGTCCACGCTGAATTCCTGGGACCTTTGGCAATTCCTGCAAGCAGAAAAAGTCAGCGGCTCCCCCACGGTCAAGCGTTTGTCGTTGGAATTTCACCGCCGATCGGCCTATCCCTTTAGTGTTTTTTTGCTGACGTATTTGGCCGTAGCCCTCGCCAGTCCCAAAAAGCGAGGCGGACTGGGCAACAACATTGCGCTGGGCTTGGCCTTGGCCGTAACCTACCTCTTTGTGGTACAACTCACCGGAATGCTGGTCACCTCCCTAGCGTTTCCCCCGGCGCTGGCCATTTGGACCCCCAACCTGTTGTTTGCCGGCATCGCCGTTTGGATGACGAAAAAAGCACCCAAGTAAATGATTGGCAACAAGTTAAACACGTTAGGCCCCTTGGCCCTGATGCACCTCATTGTCTTCATTTGGGGATTTACCGGCTTGCTTGGGGGGCTGATTTCTGTGGACGCACTCACGTTGGTTTGGATTCGCGTGGGTTTGGCCTTGGGCGTTTTGGTGGTCTACGGTGCGGCAACCGGTCAGTTGAAGGGCGTGGAACGCTGGGCAGACCGCGGTTGGCTGGCTTTGGGCGGTTGGGTCATTGCCGCGCATTGGGTGACCTTTTTTCACGCCATTAAAATTGCCAATATTTCCGTGGCATTGGCGTGTTTGAGCACGGGAGCGTTTTTTGCCGCCATCCTGGAACCTCTTGTTTTTCGCCGACGGTTCTCCCCCACCGAGGGCCTTCTGGGCGCCGGCGTGGTGGTGGGCGTGGGCATCTTGTTTTCGGCGGAAGTAGAATTTGCTTGGGGCATTGGCGTGGCCCTGCTCTCCGCCCTCTTGTCCGCTACTTTTTCGGTACTGAACGGGAAATTGGTGCAGCGCCTCAAACCCGTGACCATCACCCTGCACGAAATGGGTCATGCTCTGGCAGCCCTCACCCTGGCCGTTGCACTGCGCGGTGACCTATGGAACAGCCTTACCGCACCGCGCGGATGGGATTGGCTGTGGCTCGTTTTGTTGGCCACGGTGTGTACCGCCTACGCCTTCATTCAATCCGTCAAGGTCATGCAGTTCTTGAGTCCGTTTACCGTCATGCTGACCATCAATTTGGAACCGGTGTACGGCATTGCGTTGGCCGTTTTGGTCTTCGGCAAGCAAGAGCAACTCTCTGGCGGCTTCTACGCCGGCGCCCTGTGGCTGTTTGGCTTGGTCCTTTGGCATACGTGGCGAAAAAGACCGCAAACGCTTTCCAAAAATTGAACCGATTGTAGTACTTTTAAAGTTCGACGAATCCCCATGGAATACCTAGATTTTGAAGCCCCCATCCGCGAGATGGACGAACAATTGGAGCGCACACGCGCCATGGCCCAAGAGTCCGACGTGGACCTCAGCGCGGCCATTGCCGCTTTGGAGCAATCCCGGGCGGACTTATTGAAGTCCCAAAGCGAGCACCTCACCGCTTGGCAGCGCGTTCAACTTTCGCGCCACCCCAACCGGCCGTACACCCTGGCGTATTTGAACGCCATGACGCAAGGAACCTTTTCCGAGCTGCACGGCGATCGTCACGTGAAGGACGACAAGGCCATGGTGGGCGGCTGGGGCTGGATCAACGGCGAAAGCTACCTGTTCCTGGGCCAACAAAAGGGCATCAACACCAAAATGCGTCAACTGCGCAATTTTGGCATGGCCAACCCGGAAGGATACCGCAAGGCCTTGCGCCTGATGAAAATGGCGGAAAAATTCCAGCGTCCGGTGGTTTGTTTGATCGACACCCCCGGTGCCTTCCCCGGCCTGGAGGCCGAAGAGCGCGGCCAAGGCGAAGCCATTGCCCGCAACATTTTTGAAATGGCCAAGTTGCGCACCCCAGTAATCTGCATCATCATTGGCGAGGGTGCTTCCGGGGGAGCCTTGGGCATTGGTGTGGGCGACCGCGTCCTCATGCTGGAAAACACGTGGTACTCGGTCATTTCGCCGGAGTCTTGCTCGTCCATTTTGTGGCGTTCCTGGAACTTCAAGGAGCAGGCCGCAGAGGCTCTGAAATTGACGGCCAAAGACATGCTGGCCAACGGTCTGATCGACGGTATTGTGCCCGAACCCTTGGGCGGAGCACACCGCGATCCCGAAGCAATGTTCGCCTCCCTGGCGGAAACCATTGACCGCGAATACCGCGCCCTCAAGGACCGGGATTTGGACCAATTGGTGGACGAGCGCATTGAAAAATTCTGCGCCATGGGCGTGGTAAATGAATGACCGCAACCATCACGGTCAAAACTAAAACTGCTGCCCCGAATTCATGGAACAAGCCCCAAAGCCGCTGAACAACGGCAAACCCCGTAAATCCAAAGTCGTCCAACTGGACGGTGGACGCATTCCGCCCCAGGCCCTGGATTTGGAAGAAGCGGTGTTGGGGGCCATGCTCATTGACCGGGAAGCCCTTGGCCGATCCATTGACTTATTGCAACCGGAGGCCTTTTATTCCGAGGCACACCAACACATTTTTGCGTCCATTTCGCGTTTGTTCGCCGGCGGTCAGGCCGTTGACCTGTTGACGGTTTCCCAGGATTTGCGCCAACAAGGGTTGCTGGAGGCCGTTGGGGGTGAATACAAATTGATTCATCTTTCGCAGCGCGTCAGCTCGTCGGCCCACGTGGAATACCACGCGCGGATTGTGGTGCAGAAACACATCCAACGGGAACTGATTCGCATCTCGTCGGAAATCATTGAAGATGCCTTCGACGAAGGAACCGACGTGTTGGAATTGTTGGACAAGTCGGAACAAAGCTTGTTCAATGTGGCTCAGGGCAACCTGAAGCGCAACTACGAGTCCTCTTTGGATTTGGTGAAGCAGGCGCTGGACCGCATCCAGGAAATTTCGAAAAAAGAAGGCCTGTCCGGGGTACCGTCGGGCTTTACCGGGGTAGACCGAGTCACCAGCGGATGGCAGCGTTCCGATTTGATCATCATTGCGGCACGTCCGGGTATGGGAAAAACGGCTATGGTGTTGAGCATGGCGCGCAACATGGCCATAGACCACAACATTCCGGTGGCCATTTTCAGTTTGGAGATGTCTTCGGTGCAGTTGATCATGCGTTTGATTGCGTCGGAAACGGGCATTAATTCCGAAACCCTGCGGAAAGGCAATTTATCCCCCACCGAGTGGAAACAGCTGACCACCAAAGTGCACGCGCTGGAAAACGCACCTCTGTACATTGACGACACCCCCGGTTTGTCCATTTTTGACCTCCGTGCCAAGTGCCGACGTCTGGTGTCCACGCACAAGGTGGGCATCATTGTGATCGACTACCTCCAGTTGATGACGGCCGCCGTGGGCAAGGGCAGCGGCAACCGCGAACAAGAAATTTCCACCATCTCGCGGTCGCTGAAGAGCATCGCCAAGGAACTTCAGGTTCCGGTCATCGCCCTTTCGCAGCTCAGCCGGGCCGTGGAAACGCGCGGCGGCAGCAAGCGCCCGCTGCTCTCCGACCTTCGGGAATCCGGCGCCATCGAGCAAGACGCGGACATTGTGTCTTTCATCTACCGCCCGGAGTACTACCAAATCCACGAGTGGGACGACGACCAAACCCCGTGCGAAGGCCAAGCGGAATTCATCATCGCCAAGCACCGGAACGGTTCGTTGGAAAACGTGCGGTTGCGCTTTGAGGGCGCTATGGCCAAGTTTTCGGACCTGGACAGCATCCCCAACGCCCCGTCTGCGGTCTACGAGTCCAGCATGAACCAACCCACTAATTTTAGCGCTCAATCCACTTCTTTTGGCCCTATTGAACCGATGTCCGACGATGCGGCACCGTTTTAAACATTTGCTTTTTTGGACTTTGCTTTTGTTGGCCCCAGCGCTGCGGGCCGGCTACTGGTTGATTCCCATGGACGCCGAGCGTCAGGCGAACCACCTCAAAGCGTACGGAATTGCGTTCAGCGCCCTGCAGCGCGGCACCAAAGGCGAATGGCTGCTGAACTACCGCGGTGGAAGCTTCCTCTTTCCGGACGACCCCTGGATTCGCCGGGAGTGTTTGGTTCGCGGCGTCTCCGGCGAACCGATGGCGGACGGTGAGGCCGCAGCGTTGCGCACGGAACTCGCCTCCCCTTCCTCCAACACGGAGCTGGTTGTCCTGGAAAAGGCACCCAAAATCGCCGTTTATTCGCCGGACGGCAAACAGCCTTGGGACGACGCCGTTACCCTGGTGCTGACGTACGCAGAAATTCCCTACGACCGCATTTACGACCGCGAGATCCTTCGTGGCGATTTGGCGCAGTACGAGTGGCTCCACCTCCACCACGAGGACTTCACCGGCCAATACGGCAAATTTTACGGGGCTTACCGCCACGCCACTTGGTACATGGAAGATAAAAAGCGCGCGGAAGAAGAGGCCGCCTCGCTCGGTTTTTCCAAGGTCTCCGAACTGAAGCGCGCCGTCACGGAGCGCATTCAAGGCTACGTGGCCAACGGCGGCTTTTTGTTTGCCATGTGCTCCGCCACGGACAGCTACGACGTGGCCCGAGCCGCACACCAAACGGACATTTGCGCCGCCGTGTTCGACGGCGACCCCGCCGACCCGGACGCCGGACGAAAACTGGATTTCTTGAATACCCTGGCCTTTGAAAACTTCACCTTAGTCACGGTACCGGAACAGTACGAAATCTCCAGCATCGACGTTACGGACTCCCGTCGGGTTCCGGAAGAACTGGACTTTTTTGCGTTGTTCGACTTTTCCGCCAAGTGGGATCCGGTGGCCACCATGCTCTGCCAAAACCACGAGAAGACCATCGCCGGTTTCATGGGCCAAACCACTGCCTTCCGCATGAGCACCATCAAACCCAACGTGCGCATTTTGGGGGCCTTCCCCGCCGCGGGCGAAGCCCGCTACATCCACGGCGGCTTTGGAAAGGGCCTTTGGACCTTCTACGGCGGCCACGACCCGGAGGACTACCGCCACCAAGTGGGCGACCCGCCCACGGAACTCGCCGCCTACCCCAACAGCCCGGGCTACCGACTCATCCTGAACAACATCTTGTTCCCGGCGGCCGAAAAAAAGAAGCAAAAAACCTGAAGTTCTCCCGCCACCGCGGTGCGGAAACTGCGAGCGCGCCGCGCCCTTGCCTCAGTGCCTGCAGGCGCCTCTGTCCTCTGTC
>CAYXHJ010000120.1:0-5883 GCA_964464855.1 uncultured Owenweeksia sp.
CGTACTGCCCACCCCCAACCAGTTCGGTTCGTTGTGGGTAAACTTCAACTCACCGTTGCTCTGGGACGTATTTGCACTCTCTACGTACTTGAGCGTATCCACCGTATTCTGGTACGTCGGTTTGATTCCCGACTTCGCCATGATTCGCGACCGCGCCATCAATCCCATTCAAAAGCACATCTACCGCATTCTGGCCTTCGGTTGGGGCGGTAAGGCCAAGCACTGGCAGCGCTTTGAAGAGGTTTCTCTGGTCTTGGCAGGTTTGGCAACTCCATTGGTACTGTCCGTACACACCATCGTATCCATGGACTTTGCTACCTCGGTCATTCCGGGTTGGCACACCACCATCTTCCCTCCGTACTTCGTAGCGGGCGCCATTTTCTCCGGTTTTGCCATGGTGCAAACGTTGTTGATCATCGTGCGCAAGCTCTTCAAGATGGAAGACTACATTACCATTCAGCACATTGAGATGATGAACATCATCATCATGGTAACGGGTTCCATCGTGGGTGTTGCCTACATCACGGAATTGTTCATTGCGTACTACTCGGGAGTCGAGTACGAACAGTATGCCTTCTTGAACCGTGCCACCGGTCCTTACTGGTGGGCTTATTGGTCCATGATGACGTGCAACGTATTCTCTCCGCAGTTCATGTGGTCCAAGAAGTTGCGGACCAATCTGATTTTCACCTTCATCATCTCGATCGTGGTGAACATCGGTATGTGGTTTGAGCGCTTCGTGATCATCGTAACCTCGTTGCACCGCGATTACTTGCCCTCTTCTTGGGCTATGTTTTCGCCAACGTCCATCGACATCGCGTTTTACATGGGAACCATTGGATTCTTCTTCGTTTTGTTCCTGTTGTACGCCCGTACATTCCCCGTTATTGCTCAAGCAGAATTGAAGACCATTTTGAAGTCTTCAGGAGAGAGCCAAAAGAAACACCACACGGAAGACGACCATGCACACCACTGATTCAAAACCCTTGGTACGCGCCCTGTACGACGACGACGACGTTGTCTTGGGTGCCGTAAAAGAGCTCCGCGCGCAAGGCGTAGCGGTTAAAGAGGTCTATTCGCCTTTCCCCATCCACGGCTTGGACAAGGCCATGGGCTTGAAGGAAACGCGCATCGCTATGGCCGCTTTCCTGTACGGTTTGTTGGGATTGACCACGATTGTCACGATTACGTACTACCAAATGATCGTGGATTGGCCGATGAACATCGGCGGCAAACCAAATGCTACGTGGGGTTGGAACATGCCCGCTTTTGTGCCGGTCTTGTTTGAATTGACGGTATTTTTTACGGCCCACTTGATGGTTTGGACGTTTTTCGTTCTGAACGGTTTGTACCCCGGCCGCGCCCCTCAAAATCCAGATCCACGAACCACGGACGACAAGTTCATGATCGAAGTGGAAGACGGAGCGAATGTAGTAGACCTGCTGAAAAAAACAGGAGCTACGGAAATCACCCACGCCTAATTGCTGAACGGATGACTCTTAACCGCATTACTGCAACTTTTGCTGCTGCCTCGTTGGTAGCGTTGACGGCAGCCTGCAACTGGGACAAAACCACGCCGGGTTACGTGTACATGGACGACATGTACCGTTCACCATCACTTGAGGCTTACCAGCCAGCAACGCAATTCTCCGACGGCTTGTCCGCCCGGAAGCCTGTGGCAGGAACCGTTTCGCGCGGCGAAGTGCCCTACGGCTTGCCCAACACCAACGAAGCCTACGAATTGTCAAAACGCAACACCGAGGTTCCCGCTTACTTCGCTGCATTGAATGCAGAGGACGGAAAAGTGCTCTACGGCCAATTCTGCTCGCACTGCCACGGTGAAAAAGGGGACGGAAACGGCATTTTGATGCAACGTGAAAAGATCTTGGGTGTTCCCGGATACGGTTCCGACCGACTTCCAGACATTACGCCGGGTTCGGTGTACCACGTGATCATGCACGGCAAAAACAACATGGGATCGCACGCGTCCCAGTTGGCCTACGAGGAGCGTTGGAAGATTATCAAATACGTGTTCCAATTGCGCGCCGAGCAAAATGGAGCTGGCGCTGCTGCACCTGCGGCGGACACCACCGCGACCGCTGCCCTGTAAATTAATAGAATAAAGCAAGAAGTATGTTTGTTCTTCCCCGCAATGTCAAATTCCTGGCCTACGCGTTGGTTCTCGCGGGTGCCGTGGGTTTGGCCATAGGTTTTACTCAAGATCCGGTTGCTGATGCCGGTCACGACGCGCACGGCCACACAGCCGCTGTTGAACACCACAGCGATCCCGCTGCGGAGGCACATGAGGCCCAAACCGCGGATACCGCTGTCGCATCCGTTGCTGAGAACCATGCCGATACGGCGGTTGTTGTCGTTTCTTCCGCAGAACACCACGGTTCTGCTGAGGCGCACCATGAGGAAACAGCAACAGCGCACGGTGACGCACATGCTGCTCATGCAGCCCACGGCGAAACAGAAATGCACGACGCTCATCATGTGGATCAAAGCGGCAACCGCCCGTGGTCCGCGTTGTTGGTGAACTCCATCTTCTTCTTGTCTTTGGGCATTGGTGCTACTTTCTTCTTGGCCATCCAGTATGCTGCTCAAGTAGGATGGTCGGCCGGATTGACCCGCGTATTTGAAGCGGTAGCCCTTTGGGTGATTGTGCCGCTTTTGGTCATCCTGGTCATTGCCATCGCCGGCGTGAACCACGTTCACGGGGTGTGGCACTGGATGCACGAGGGCATCATGGACGTCAACAGCCCCAACTACGACGAAATTATCGCAGGCAAGTCCGGTTACTTGAATGGGCCGTTTTTCATCGCTCGTTTGGTGGCCTACATTGTGATCTGGTTCGGTGGCGCGTATTTGTTGCGCAAGAACAGTTTGGCAGAAGACGCACTCCCCAAGGGTCAGAATTTGTGGAACAAGCAACGCTCTCTTTCTGCTGTTTTCTTAGTGCTGTACGCAGTAACGTCATCCACCAGCGCGTGGGACATCGTAATGTCGATCGACGCCCACTGGTACTCTACCTTGTTTGGCTGGTACACCTTTGCGGGCATGTTTGTAACCTCCATTGTGGTTCTGAACTTGATCGTGATCTACTTGCGCCTGGGTGGACACCTCCCTTGGATCAACGACAACCACCAGCACGACTTGGGTAAATTCATGTTTGCCTTCAGCATTTTCTGGACCTACCTGTGGTTCTCCCAGTACATGTTGATTTGGTATGCCAACATTCCGGAGGAAGTTACCTACTACATGGCTCGATTTGGCGAGTACAAGCCCTACTTGATCACCATGGTGGTGTTGAATTTCTTGGTGCCTTTCTTGCTGTTGGTCAGTCGGGATGCAAAGCGCATCGTCGGGTTTATTTCCCTGGCATCGGTTTTTGTCTTGGTGGGCCACTGGATGGACCACTACATCATGATCATGCCGGGTTCGGTGGGCATGAGCTACGGTTTTGGCGCTGCTGAAATTGGAGGCTTCTTGTTCTTCGCGGGTCTGTTCATTTTGGTGGTAGGACGAAATTTGGGTGCGGCTCCTTTGAAGCAGCAGAACCACCCCCTGTTGAAAGAAAGCGAACTTTTCCATCAATAAGCGCGGTACATCATGAACGGAATTTTAATAGCTGTAGTCTTGGTTTTGGCGGTGTTGGCCGTCATCCAAATTGTACGCATTTACGAACTCTCGTCGGCAATCCGCGAAGAGGATACCGCATTGCCTACCTCGGAGGACAACGATCGTCAGGGAACCTGGATGTTGCTTTTTGGCATTGCATTTATCGCATCGTTCTTTGCGATGGTGTATGCCTGGATGCCAGACACTTTGGGCTTACCCGCCTCGGAGCACGGTCCCCAGTACGACAATTTGTGGGACATTTCCATGGGCATCATTGTGGTCATGTTCTTGATTGTACAGCCGGTGCTGTTTTATTTCGCCTATAAGTACCGCGGTACCGCAGGCCGCAAAGCGTCTTACTTTGAACACAACAATAAGTTGGAGTTGGTTTGGACGGTGGTTCCGGCAGTGACCTTGGCTGTATTGATTTTGTACGGTTTGAGCACGTGGAGCACAATTATGCATCCTTCCCAGGAAAAGGAGCCCATTGTTGTTGAGTTGTATGCCCAGCAGTTCAAGTGGACCGCTCGTTACGCCGGAAAAGACAATAAATTGGGTAATGCCAACGTTCGTTTGATCGCGGGAACCAACGCCTTGGGGGTTGATACTTTGGACGCCAAGTCCGCCGACGATCAAGTAACTGCGGAGATTTATTTGCCGGTAGGGCGTCCGGTGGTATTCAAATTCCGCTCTCAGGACGTCATTCACTCCGCCTACATGCCGCATTTCCGCGCGCAAATGAACTGCGTACCGGGTGTTCCCACTCAATTCCAGTTCACCCCAACGGTCACCACTGCCGACATGCGCAAAGACGCCGACATGGTGGCGAAAGTAGAGCGCATCAATGCGGTGCGTGCCAAGAACGGCAAGGAGCCGTACGTATTTGACTACCTGATTTTGTGCAACAAGATCTGTGGTGCAGCTCACTACAACATGCAAATGCCGATTGTAGTGGTGTCTGAAGAAGAATACGCCGCTTGGATTAAAGAACAGAAAACGGTCGCTGAGACCCTGTAATCGTAGCAATTGAATCGACTTATGGCTGCAGAAGCACACGCACACGACCACGCTCACGACCACGAGCACCACGACCACCCGGCTCCGAATTTCTGGAACACCTACGTGTTCAGTACGGACCACAAGATGATTTCCAAGCAGTTCCTGGTGACGGGTATGATCATGGGAATCGTCGGAGTTTTCATGTCCATGCTGTTCCGTTTGCAGCTGGCTTGGCCGGAGAAAAAGTTCGCCATTTTGGAATACTTCTTGGGTAAGTGGGCGCCCGACGGCGTTATGGATCCCAACATGTATTTGGCCTTGGTAACGATCCACGGTACCATCATGGTATTCTTCGTCTTGACCGCGGGCCTGAGCGGTACGTTCTCCAACCTACTCATTCCGTTGCAGATTGGTGCTCGTGACATGGCGTCGGGCTTTTTGAACATGTTGTCCTACTGGTTCTTCTTTGCGTCCAGCGTCATCATGATCGCATCTTTGTTTGTTGAAACAGGACCCGCATCCGGCGGTTGGACCATTTACCCACCGTTGAGTGCATTGCCTCAAGCCATGCCGGGTTCCGGTGCGGGCATGACGCTGTGGTTGGTCTCCATGACCTTGTTCATCGTGTCCTCGTTGTTGGGTTCTTTGAACTACATCGTCACCGTTCTCAATCTGCGCACGAAGGGCATGTCCATGACCCGTTTGCCGTTGACCATCTGGGCCTTTTTGGTAACCGCCATTTTGGGCGTGCTTTCCTTCCCCGTTTTGGTCAGTGCAGTACTCCTTTTGATGTTTGACCGCATGCTGGGCACCAGCTTCTACTTGTCGGACATCTACATGGCGGGTGAAGCACTTCACTACCAAGGTGGCAGCCCGGTTCTGTACGAACACTTGTTCTGGTTCTTGGGTCACCCGGAGGTTTACATCATTTTGTTGCCGGCTTTGGGCATTACGTCCGAGGTTATTGCAACCAACTCGCGCAAGCCCATCTTCGGCTACCGCGCCATGGTAACCTCCATTTTGGCTATTGCCTTCTTGTCCTTTATCGTATGGGGGCACCACATGTTCGTAACCGGCATGAATCCGTTCTTGGGTTCGGTATTTACGTTCACAACATTGTTGATCGCCATTCCGTCGGCAGTTAAGGCGTTTAACTACCTGACTACTTTGTGGAAAGGCAACCTACAAATGACTCCAGCCATGTTGTTCTCCATTGGCTTGGTGAGCACCTTCGTTAGCGGTGGCTTAACGGGCATCATTTTG